>JBLFZF010000062.1:0-20059 GCA_047610145.1 Salibacteraceae bacterium
TTGGCCAAACCAGCTTTCCAGTTCTTGACCGGGTTCCTTCAATGGCCCACATAAAATGAGCTTTGTCATTGACTAAAGAAGAGATGAAATGTCGTAAAGTCGCTTTGTAAACTTCATTTTCCTTAAAGGATCGTCTAATAAATATAACCCCATTTTGGCGAGCCAATTGACCTAATCCCATGAAGTCCATATTAACTCCTGCAAAAGTGTAGGGTAATGGAATACCCTGTCGGGTGAGTACCACAGCCAAGACAAACATATCAATATACGTCTTGTGGGTCATGACAAAAGCGATGGGATGACGACGAGCTAATTTCGTCAATGCTTTGATCTCAGCAGGGTTTACGTCTATCGTTTTCTTATAGCCTCGCGAAAGTATATATTCGGAAAGCTCCATGCCCATAAGGTTGGTCAAGGGGCGATGTTGCGTATATAATTCCTCCATGTACGTCCTTGCCTGGCTGTACACTTCTTCAAATGATTCCCCTGTCTTATCTGCAATCAGTACGAGTTTTTTCTGAAATTTTGAATCTCGAAGAATTTTTTCCATATTACTTATCTGGTAAATATAATTTTAATATATTAGCTAAATTTATACCTAAATCACACTAATTCAATCTTGTTTAATTTTGCTACCAAGATAGCAAATCATATCTGCAAGGCCATAGAAAAGTGTTAAAACTGCTGTCAAAGCTTAACCTTCACCTGATTATTGTGTTGTAAACATAAATGAATTACTCTCAAACGAAATATCTGATTCTTTTAAAAATCTGATTCTTTTAAAAAAGGAGAAAAAGGATTACCTTTAGTTCTACCTTAAATGACAGTACCAAAAATTTAACTCAGGCTATAGAATATATCAGCATAGTATGGAAGAAGCAAAAAAGCTACAAAAAACGAAGCGTCCGTCTTTGTTTTGGTTAGCAACCGAAATGGGTAGAGCAGTTGCAGAATTAGGAATGTCACTTCCTTATCGTAAGTATTTACTTAAAAAATATGAAGGAGACGGTCATCCTGTTATCGTCTTACCTGGTTTTATGGCTACGGAGAAGTCGACCAAATCTATGCGTGATTTTATCACTAAGATGGGTTATACGGCTTATGACTGGGAGATGGGTAGAAATGTGGCAAAAATTAAAACGCTTTATAATTTGTTCGAAAAGTTGGAGGAAATTGCCGATAAGCATGGAGAAGAAGTTACGATTATTGGTTGGAGTTTGGGTGGTATCTATGGTCGACAAATGGCCAAAGAAAAGCCTGAATTGGTCAGACAGGTGATCACCTTGGGTTCTCCATTTCGAGGTATTAATGAACCTAATAATGCAACTTGGTTATACAATTTAATTTCTAAAGGAAAGCGAGTTATTGATATTGATGCATCGCTATTAGCTGACCTGCCGAAACCGACACCAGTGCCTACTACTTCCATTTTTTCCAAACAAGATGGCGTGGTGGCTTGGAAAACATGTATGGATGAACACGAAACGGATATTGCTCAAAATATACAGGTTCGTGGAAGCCATATTGGACTCAGTGTAAATGCTACTGTTTTAAAAATTATTGCAGATCGGTTAATGTATCGTAAGGAAAATTGGAGGCATTTTCAGACGAGTAATGTTGTAGAAGAGCTGTTATTTTATCCTTCTTTTTGATTGGTGTAAGGCTACGTCGCTTTTTTGAATTAAACTATAATTAACCGTAATCCTTCTAACGTAATTTTTAAACACAAAGGTGCTGTGTTTAAAATCGCAATAGTAGGGCTTGAAGTTTCACTGGCAAAGACATATAGTAACTTGGTTTATTTATAGATTTCATCCAATGCATCACGCTCTATTTTTATTACTAATTCCACTACCCCTTCTTGATCTTCTTTTGATAATTCGTTAAACAACAAGTCTCCTTTTAGCAACAATTCCAATCCCAATTCTATACCTCTAATCTCATTAGAGGTATAGAACTCTTCTTTCTCTTTCATTTTTTTGATTAGGTAGCTTAGTATTTCTTTAATAGTCTTTACTAATTTTCTATTATGCAAGGTCTCAAACAATCGTTTACAATTATCTATAAAATCTTCTATCTCTTTTCTTGATATCGATTCTATTAAAGTATTTATTTTTTTTAATTTATAAGGTGGGCTTATTCTTTTTTCTCTCGCTTTTTCTGCTAATTTTTCTTCAAATTTTCTAGCTGCTTTAAACGTATTCAATGCTTTCAATCCTGTGTTTAGTATTTTGGGTAAATGGACCCCATATCTAAATAACAATCTACTCGAGTCTACTAGTATTCTGAATAGCTTTTTTGGATCTCTTACATAATCATCTAAACTTTGGAAGGCTGCATTTAATTCTTTTCGTTTCTCAATACCTGGATAAATGTACCCCAAAAAATAATCTTTGATTTGGCTCACCAATTTTTCGTCTATTGTTTCTGGTAAACTATATTTCTTTTCAAGCTTCTTAAAATTATATCTTTGATTAATTACATTTCTGTACCCAATTATTACTTCTTCCAAAATCTTATCTTCCTTGTTTTTACTTTCTTTCATTTCATTTTTTTTGATTAACCACTAAGGGCGCAAATTTTCACAAAAAAAAATGCTAAAGCATTTCATTTTTTATATTAGTATTAAACAAAAAATAATCTCCCGATTTCTTTGATAGAAACTTCGTGCTCTTTGTGATTCAATAAACTTTCGCCGAAAGGCAAAACTGGCAAAGCTTATATTCCAGTGTACTAAATTAACCAGCCCTTCATTTTCGTATAAACTTCAGGGTTGCTCAACAAACTCGAATGGGTGCTCTCATAAGCGATCCATGTATTTTTCTTTTTAAATTTCAAAGTCTTAGCAGGGTCCTTATGTTTTCCTAAGGCGCTTTTCACACCAACCAAAGTATCTCCTAACATTCGAGCAGGTAAAGGAGCTGTTGCTTTTGCAATAACGGCTGCTATAGCATAATGCGCTATCCCCTTAGATAATGGAATATTTTGTCTTTGATCACCTTGTCTTTCGAATCGGTCATTGTGCTGCCAATCTTCATCAATTAGATTTCCATATCTTAAATCTGTTACGCCAGCACTTCTGATTTTTCCCAATCGGGCAAAAGGTTTTGTATAGGGGATAGACTCGAGAATAAGATCTAAATAATTACCGGTTCGCTCCAAAGGTGAACCATGGTGAGGTGTTCCCAAAAATATAATTTTTTTGAGATGTTCGGTCCAGGTTCCCTGCTGTTGATGACCATAGTGCAAGGCACTTCGAGCCACTAAGCCTCCCATACTGTGGGCTACAATCACAAGTTCTTCAATAGGGACCGGCCACTGCAACACTAATTTTTCTAATAATTCATTAAAACTTTTTCCATTGGAGGAAATATGTCGACCGCTGTTATAATGTAAATAAATGCATGTTTTATCTAATTCTTTTGCTAATGCTGCTCCGTGGTTATTTTCTTTTTGAGTCCATTGAATATCATTCATACAGGAACCATGCACCATTAAAAGAATTTTGCCATTGATAGTAGGATAGGTGATATCTAGACTTTTACGATCAAGTAATATAGCCTTTGACTGATACCTTAATTGCATCGTAATCTTTAAAGGGTTTTCTTTTTCTTCTAAATAATCGCCGATTACACCATTTAGTGCGGCGCGTATGGCTTCCCTTTCATTGGTCGTTTTTATTTCTCCAATCACAGGAGCTAGTTGTCCTAATATTTTATCTAAAATATCACCGATGGCTCGGGTACTCCATCTGATATTCTTATAAGTGAAACCAGCAATATTGGTAATCAGATTTTGAATGGGAGTTGATGGTAAAAAAGGAGGATGGACGACTCGTTTGTGCATGGCTTCGACCAAGTCCGTTATACCTATGGTGGCCTCCGTTATTAAACGGGTTAGACCTTGTAAATCAGAGCCTTTTTTTATTTTCTTTGACATTTAATTGTTCGTTGTCACTTAAGCAAAATCCAATCTTTATCGGCAACCATCCTTATTCCTGCCAAGACAATTTATGAAAGTGATTTTAGAAATTGCAAACAGATCATATTGAATTGTTGAGCGCGTTCGATGCTTACCACATGACCACAATCGGGAACAACAGAGAGCTCGGTATTGGGATGTTGAATCGAATAATCTCTTGCTGGTGTAAGAAACAAATGGTCTTGACTTCCCATGATCAGTAATTGAGGGATGTTGGAGTTGGTATTAAAAAAATCAACGAGCGTTTTATTGAGATTATAATATAATGCCGTCCATTTCCTAAACTCATTTATTGTTATTACTTTCGATTCCTTAATAAAGGTATCTCTCGACTTTTTGTGATTGCTTCGGGGCATCATGATATGAGCACTCAGATTATAGAAATTATGATAACCAATAATTTTGGCGAGTCCTAAACTGAAATTGGCTAGAATTTTCAGTTTAGTATTAAGCTTTACTATGGCTCCCGGCATGATGACGGAAAGTATTCTATCCGGCTGTAATATACGCATCTGTAAACAAATAACCGTTCCCAATGAGACGCCTATAATATGGAGTTTGGATATCTTTAAATGATCGATGACTTCCCATATTTTCTCGGCCATAAAGTGAAAAGAATATATAGGATGCTGATTAGAATAGTCCGAATTTTTTCCATGTCCCGGCAAATCAATAATCAATAAATTGTAATGTGCTCCTAATTCTTCAACTTGTCGCTTCCAGGTTCGGGTACTGCCCCCAGCTCCGTGCACCAAGAGTATCCATTCATTATTAACCGAATGATCGTGGGTTTCAAAGTATAGTAAGTCATTACTAGTTGGCATAATATCGCTGGAAGTGGGTGCTATGATAGAAGACATAAAATTATTTGTTGAAACGAATCAGGAAAACAAAATACAAGAAATTTTAGTTGTTTTCCAATGCCTGTTTAATATTCTCTAAAATACCCTTAACTTGTTGACGAGCAACAGCTCGAACCGCTCCAGATGCCAAACGAAATACACCAGTGAGTTTGAATTCCAACTGAATAGTCATATGAGTGGTCCCTCCTTTTTCCATCAACATCAAATCAGCCTGAATGGGGAAAATACTTTTCAATGCTTTAGCGGTAATTCGCTTGTTTAATTCAATGACTACAACCTGATAAGTTATTTCCAAACGCTTACCCGCTATATTGACCACTTCTATATATCGACTTCCTTCTCTAATCGGTAAGGGGTCTAACATAATAACCTCTTCCAATGCGGGAATATATTCTTTTCGTTTGCTGACATCCATGAGGTAGCTGAATAACTTTTCTGTTGTCACCTTTATCAAAATACTTTCTTGTGTGGTCATTGGATTATTGTTTCTTAAACAAATGACTTTGCTTCAAAGATTGCTGGATACTTTAGTTTTTCAGAATAGAATAAGCACCATGTTTTCCATGATGAGTAATGGAAATTGACGTGCCCAGCGGTTTGTTTTTGTAGTAAAGTATAGGAACTCCTGTTTTTGTTTTTTGTATTACTAGCTCCTCGCGATTTAAACAATTATTTTTTGCAAAGTCATTTAATACTTGTTGGTGCATGTAATTGCTTTGTTGCCTACTGTTGTTTTCTGTAAGTTGAAAAATGCAAGTATCTATATCAGCAGTGTCTATTGTTGCAGTGCTGAAAATATAATTAGAATTAATTAAAGTGCTTGTTTTTAAGATTATTGTATCAATTTCAACTTGACCATTTTTTGCATCGGCTAAGCTACATTCAATTTTTGTGGGATTAAAAAAACGATTACCACCGGCCTGGATAAATACTTTGTAAGCACTTTCTTTCATGCTCCATAAATGCCAAACAGTTGTAAATGGATCAACAGAAGCAGAGATAATGGACTGTTCCTTTTTGGTAAAGATCTTGTCCATAAAACGAGGCCTTTCCCAATTAGAAGAGCGCTTTGTTTCCTTAATATCTATGATGTCATTTCCAAGCATTATTTTTCAGAGACTTTAGTATTTATTACTTCTAAAGCAGCTTTTACATTCAGCATTTTATCCATAGACTCATTGTCTAGTTCAATGTCATATTTATCTTCAATGTCTAAAATAACATCAACCAGATTTGCAGAATTTATCTTTAAATCATTAATAAAATCAGTGTCCTCGTTTAAATTTTTAAACGCTTCTTCGTCTTGAATGTATGGTTTAACAATC
Organism: Salibacteraceae bacterium; assembly: GCA_047610145.1. GTDB lineage: Bacteria > Bacteroidota > Bacteroidia > Flavobacteriales_G > Salibacteraceae > CAJXZP01. Next base: position 6,170 of record JBLFZF010000062.1, read on the forward strand.
GCTTTCAACTCGCTGATCATTTGTTTTTTATCAGTCATTATTGTTTGTTTTTTTACGTTACTATAGATTTTTGCCCGCGCAGCCCCCAGCCCCCTAAAGGGGAGTTACATCTTGGTGTACTTAAAGGTAGTTACTCTTCGGTGAATCTAGGTGCGCATTAGGTCTCCCCTTTAGAGGCCGGAGGTCGCCTTAGGGAATCTCCAGTAGTTTAGAATTTTTTAAATATTAAACATCCGTTTACATCACCAAAACCAAAACTAGCTTTTGCTACAATGTTAACTTCTTTCTCCATTAATTCTCGAGGTATTTTATCTTCAGAAATTAAGGAGGTTATTTGTTCGTTTATATCTTCGCAATTAATATTTGGAAAGATAAAGTTGTGGTGTATTTGCAAAACGCTTGCAACACTTTCTATGGCTCCCGCAGCAGACAAGCAATGTCCGATCATTGATTTCAATGAATTGATATAAGGGAAATCATTCCCTTTTAAATCTAAGGCTTTAGACCAGTTTTCTATTTCCGTAAAATCTTTACTTGTAGCGGTTAAATGCCCATTAATAGCATCAATATCCGCAGCTGCTATATTTGAATTGACAAGGGCACTTTTAATACAACGTTGAACAGCTTCCGAGTTCGGGGCAGTCATGGTACCCTCCTTTCTTTGTCCTCCAGAATTTACTGCACCACCCAATATTTCGGCATATATAGTTGCGTTTCGTTCTAATGCACTTTCCAATGATTCTATGACCATTGCACCAGCGCCACTTCCAGGTACAAAGCCCGAGGCAGAAGCACTCATTGGTCTAGATCCGGTTTCTGGAGATTCGTTGTGCTTGTAAGTTAACACGCGCATGGCATCAAATCCTCCCCATAAATAGGGACCATGATCGCTTGTGCTTCCAACAATCATTCGTTTTGCATGCCCCCCTTTTATTCGATCGAATCCCATCAATATTGCCTCTGTGCCCGTAGTGCAAGCCGATGAATTGGTGGTTACTTGATTGCCTAATCCTAAAATGCCACCGAGATAGGCACTCACGCCACTTGCCATCGTTTGAGCGACTACCGTACTTCCTAAGCGTTTTACTTTTTTATCGTCTAACTTATAAATGGCTTCTCTAAATTTTTCAACTCCAGAAGTTCCCGCGCCGAATATGGTTCCGCTTTCGTAGTCGGTATCCTCCGTTATCGAAAGACCTGCATCCTGCCAGGCATCCATTCCAGCCATACAGCCATAAAGTATACCGGAGCTATTAAAGTTTTTTAGTTGAAGTTCTGTAAAATAGTTTCTTTTTAATGCTTCAGAAATTTTTGGAATACCTCCAATGCAACAAGAGAAATTTAATTCTTTTAAAGCTTCGTAGTATTCAATTCCAGAAGTTCCGTTTTTTAGGGCATTCGTAAAATTGTCTAACCCAACTCCATTGGGAGAAACGACACCAAGACCAGTTATTACAATTCTTTTATTCATATTAATATTGCATCATCCCCGCTATTTTACCTCTACAAACCAAGTCCCCTTTTTTGTTAAACATTTCTACTTTACACTTCAATTTATTAAACCTAAAATACTCTTTTACACTTTTTACAATAACCTTTTCCCCAGGAAAAACAGGTTTAAAGAAATCCATCTCCGAAGAAGTCAGAGCGATTTTTATTTCATTTAATGGATTCCCTGATTCGCTCAAAAGATAAATTCCAAGTGAAACCAATCCAATCTGAGCCATGGTCTCCGTTAAAATAACTCCTGGTGTAACTGGATTATTTTTAAAATGACCTTTATAAAAATCGTGCGTCCCATCGTAAGTATACGATCCAGTAATACCATTCTCATCCACCTCCAGTATTTCATCCACAAAAAGAAATGGATGTTGGTAAGGGAGTTTTGCTATTATTTCTTCGAATGCCATAATTTGATATTAAGGATTGATCAGGGTAAATGAGGGCGGATCAAGTTTGATCATGCTTCCCTCTTGCGTAAACTCAACGTAAGATGGCGCATATTAAGAGAACCCTGATCTACACCTATCTACCCTGATCCGCCCTGACCTACCCACTATATATAACAAAGTACTTACTAAGTTAAATGTTCTCCTCCGTTAACAGGAATGGTCACCCCCGTAATCCATTTAGACTCTTCTTTGGTTAACAAATAAACCACATTGGCAACATCTTCTGGAGTGGTGAGTCTTTTAAATGGATTTCGTTGAATAGCATATTCTTTTAGCATTTCATTTCCTGGAATCATTCTGAAAGAGGCCGTGTCTGTAATTCCAGCTTCTATGCAATTTGCTTTAATTCCGTGTGGCGCAAATTCCAATGCGATGTTTCTAGAGATGGCTTCTAATGCAACTTTAGCTGCAGAAACCGCCGCATAATTTTTCCAGGCTTTTTTATTTCCTTCGCTCGTAAAACTTATGATGCGAGCATCTGCTGAGAATATGTTTTTACTAAAAATATGCTTTGTCCAATCGTATAAACTAAAAGCCATGTTCTCCATCGTAATGTGGAAATCATCGTTCTGTAATTCTCGATCTCCATCAGCAGTCATGGGTTTTAAGTTCCCTTTTGCAATACTGTGAACTAAGCATTTTACTTTACCAGTCTCTTGCAAAGTTTCTTCTAACTGACTTAGGATAGCTGCTCTGTTTTCGGCTTTGACCACATCCTTATTAAAATGAAGCAGCTTCACTTTACAAGTTGAAATGATGCTTTCAAATGCTGATTCAATCGCCGGCATATCACTTTTTCGATTACGATAAACCAAGCATAAATTTAAGCCTTCTTTCGCTAGTTTTTTAGCAGTAGCTAAACCCAGCCCACTAGAGGCACCAAGCACAATGGCCCACTCCTTTTTATTTTCAAATTCTCTTACCATTTTAGTAATAATCTTTGTGCTGTAAATCCTGGTCCAAAGCTAAGCATTAATCCAATATCTCCTTTTTTAACACCTTGATTTATAAATCTTTCCAACACGTAAAGTACCGTAGCACTCGACATGTTTCCGTATTCCTTCAATACCGCTTTTGTGTTATCTATATTCTTTCCTAAAGGACCAAATAGTCCTTCTATGGTTTGTACAATTTTTTTTCCTCCTGGGTGAAAAATAAGATGATCTACGTCTTCAATAGATAAATCATTTCGTTCTAAAAAAGGGTGTATAAATTTAGGGAAATGAGCAGCAATTTTTTCAGGTACTTCTTTATCCAAAACCATTTGAAGTCCTGTATTTTTAAGTTCAAATCCCATCATGTGTTCCGCATTGTAAAAGTGATACATCGCATCATCAATTATTTCGGGACCCTCCTCTTCTTCATAAGAAGAAAGTACGGTACAGGCACATCCATCTCCAAAAATAGCAGCGCTTACAATGTTGACCATAGTAAAATCCTCAATTTGAAAAGTGGAAGTAGGAGATTCTACCGCTATAACAACCGCTCGTTTATTTGGATTCGCTTTTAGAAAATTGTTGGCGTATATCATACCAGAAATTCCAGCCACACAACCCATTTCGGTAACAGGAAGTCGGACAATATCCTGTTTCATTTCTAATTTATTTATTAGATATGCATCTACAGATGGAATCATGATTCCTGTGCAACTTACGGTAATAATAAAATCAATATCAGTAGGAATAAGACTGGCCTTATTTAGCGCTTTAGTTAATGCACCCTCTGCCAACTTTATGGTTTCCCGCTTATAAATATCATTCTTTTCTTCAAAGGAAGTATGTAGAAATACCTCTTCAGCATCCATGATGGAATACCTTCTTTCTACTCCAGCATTTTCGAATAGTTTAATAACTTTTCGCTGGTACCGTTCTTCTTGTCCGGTTAGCCAAACCTTAAGAAATGGAATTATCTCTGCGGTAGATCTAGTGTAGGGTGGTAGCTGAGTTGCGACCGCTGTTATTTTTACGCTCATGTTTTGCTAATGATCCATTGATAGCGAAATGCCCATCGCCAAGATATAGTGCTTTTGACATTTAATTTATCTGAAAAGCGTTCTAGGTCTATTCGTTTAAACCCTTTTAATATAGATTTTAAACCATCTGATTTGACCATATGGTTTTTGATTGTTAATGATAATAATGTAAATAAATAATACGCCATTGGGTGACGATGTAAGTCATTTATTACCACTCCAATTTTAGAATTATTAACCATAGTTCGAATAAAGCCTAGTGCTACTTCGTCTTCAAAATGATGAAGAAACAAGGTGCAAAGTGCAATGTCGTAGGTCCTCGTTTGGAACTCTTTGGATAAAACATCTTCCTTTCCATAACTTATTTCTGGATAGTCACCAGATAATTGAATGGCATAATCGATGGTAGCTTGATTGGCATCTAAACCCAATAATTGGAATTTAAAACCATTCTTCCGTCCAAAATCGGCAACCCTTATCAGCATGTCACCATTTCCACAACCTAGGTCTATAATACTAATTACTTTGTCTTTGGGATGATTTTTTAGCACTGCTTTAATCCCATCAATAGTAATTTTGTTACCGCCCAGCCATTTGTTTATGTTGGCTAGTTTATCTAGTGAATCGGTCAATATTTCACCGCTCATATCGAAATCATCCATGATCTCGATTTCATTACTTCTATTTGTTGTATCTATAAGCATTATAATTGATTCTTGGTCATATGTTGAGGGTTGATCAGGGTAGATGAGGGCGGATCAGGGTTCCCACTTACGTAAGTGGGCGCATATAAAGGAAACCCTGATCTACCTATCTACCCTGATCTACCCACTACAATTCCGCTTTCATGGGTTTACCGTGTGTTCGTTTGATAATATGTGGCAATATTAACGGAAAGGCCTTTAAAAACAGCATAATCAATTCAGAAAATAACCCTAGATTGAATAATCTTGCTACGAGGTGTCCCGACTTTAATCTAGCGCCAAATTCTTTATTCCAAATTTTGGTGTATTGGTTCTCTAAATCTGCTCTAGATTTTAGTTCTCCAGATGTAAATTTTAGAATTTGCTGAGAAGCCATTTGGGCAGCTCGAATGGCCATACTCATTCCATTTCCAGCTAATGGATGAATCATACCGGCACTGTCACCACACATTAATATATGATTCTCTACTGCTTGTTTTTCCGAAAAGGAAACTTGACTGATCGACAATGGTTTTTCGAAAGCCAATTCGTAGGTATCAAACACTTCTTTTAGGTACTTGTTTTGGCGGAGTACTTTTTTCTGAAAATCAGCTATGTTTTTGTATTGTTTGAAAGACTTATAATCGGCAATATAGCAGACATTGACCAGATCGGTTTCTACTTTGGAAATCCCACAGTACCCCCCTTCAAAATTATGCAAGCCTACAGCATCTTCAGGAAAATCTCCTTTGTAATGTGCTTTTACACCCAGAAATGGAGAGGGTTTTTGCACGAAATCTCTCTTCATTTTTACATCCAAATTAGATCGCTTTCCAAAAGACCCAATCACTAACGCTGAGCTGTATTGCTTGTTTTGATTGGTAAACACCTCGAATTGATCGTTTTTGAATTGAATATCAGTAACCGTTTCATGCAGTATTTGAGCACCATATTGTTTTGCTTTTTTAGACAACTCCCAATCTATGCAATACCGGCTAATGCTAAAACCTCCGCTAGACAATTTAATACTTACAGATCTACTTTGGGGCGTACTTAAAGTAAAATCAACAATGTTTTTTGCTCCATAGTCGAACGGATTAAAATCCAAAGCTTTTAAATAAGGAAGTACCTCATTAGAGATATACTCCCCACAAACTTTATGCTTGGGGTATTCGTGCTTTTCTATTAAAAGTACCGACAATCCTTTTTTAGATAAATGCAGGGCACTTGTCAATCCTGCTAATCCACCCCCAACTATGATAACATTATAAGACACTGTGAACGGTTTAGTGGTGCTCGGTCATCTACCCTTAACAGCCTTTCTACTGACTATGACTAAGAACCAGTTTGGTTAAAATCGCAAGTTAGGTTAAATTAAAATGCAGTATGGCATAGCATTGTAATCTTCTATGTAAATGTCTACGCTGAAGTAAAAATGGAAAAAGTGGAATTGGAAGAGACTTTAAGACTGGAATCGGTGAAGTGTAATGTTATTTTTTTTTATAACATTAGTTTTACGGGTGGGTTGTTTTTCTTTTAGTGGAGAGTATGGGTTTGTTTTAAAGTGATGAAGGGAGATTGTTAGTGGGGCTTGGGACGCTTTGTTGAATGAAAGCTGAAAGGCGATCTTCGATACAATTTTATAGTCTTTAATGTTGGCTGCTGTGTTCTCTTGATTTCTTCACCTTTGTCTAGGCCAATCTTTGAAGTCTAGTATCTTTTGAAAGATTAACCAATACATTTTATCTGTTACAGTTGTATCTTTCTGAGTACAAGTTGAAGTGGCGATAATTGGTCGATCTAAATTATTTTTTCCAACGATTACGAATGATTGCATTCCGTATTCATCTTTTTCTTTAAATTCCGCTTGGTCTAAATATTGGTAATTATGAAAGGGCATATCCTCACTTGTTAGTACTTCGTCCTTAATCGAAATTTCGGTTAATATCTTCGAATTTGAGCACTTTATTTTGAACGACTTTCTTAAGTTAAAAGTAATCTCATTGTTACGTTTGTCTACACTGATGTAATGTTTATCCCACCTTGAGAGAAAATCTTTCGACGTGAATTTATATTTCTTGAAGCTTGTTTTGTTTCTAAGATTTAATTTTAAGAACCTAAGTTCATGTTGATAAGGTAATCTGAAGGTAGACAAAAATCTATTGTCCTTCCAGTATAGTTTTTTATCACATCTCATATCTCCTTGATATTGATCAATTAAATACGATTCCAGAACAAAACAATCTTCATCTTTTTCAATTTTATGGGATTTGTGTACCTGCTGTAGCGAAGTACCATCGCTCTTGAACACCTTCGTAGCTATAGACAGGACATGGTGTTCTATGCCATTTTGTTTTTCACCTTAACAATGATTTACTTCTGCTTCTTTGAGATATCATCTTATTCTATATCTTATTCCAAACTTAAAACTATTTTGATTAATTCCTATTCCTAGCGTTTCAGGTTTTGCTTCTGTAAATCCTGATATTCGAAAACCATATTCTAGTATAATCCCAATATCTTTTATGTTGATGTTAAACCCAAGATGGCCTACAAAATATTCATAATTCCCTCTAAAATCTGGAAAGTTACTGGTTCTATAAAACACATCAGAACCTACTTGATAAAATCCTTCCATTAATCCTGATGATTTTATTTTAGCAAAACCAACACCCATGTTTAAATACAACCAATTACTCTTAAAAAATCTAAGTTCAGGTAAAAATTCAAGATAATTTTGGTTAGCTAAAACTGATCCCGATATTTCACGATTACTCGATGCAACTTCAATTTTATTCTCAAAATTATTGCTTCCGAACGTCGTTTTAAGAAATAAAACTTTACTCAACTTAGCATTTAGTCCAATAGAAAAATTATTCGCTGTTTCAGTTTCTCTAGATTCATTACTAATATACGAGGTCGAGCCAATAAACTTAGTCTTAGTTTAACTAATTTCAGTTTTGACCTCAATGTGGATTTCTTGAGCACACAAAACGTTTAATATTGAAATCTGAATAAATAAAATTGTAAATACCTTTCTCATTGGCTAGTATATTTTTGTTTTTTTATGTTAATATTTTCTAACATCAATCTTAGTGTTTGTAGAAATCCGGTTTCATAGATTATCTTATGTCGTCAACTCACAGGTTTTACATAATATGTATTCTTTCGAAATGGCAGCCAACATCTCCACACTCACAGCTCCCCTCCCCACCAAAGTACAGCTTTCCATCAATACAACCAAAGGACTTTTTACCACAAATTATCCATCTTCAGCAAATACCTATAAATCTCCTTTGCCCTAAAAGACGAATGGCCACCTCCCCTGAACATAGCGCAAATTTGCCCCCTGCGGTAATAGATATCTAGCAAAAGAGTGCCTTAAGCAATGTACCGTTGTCCAAGGGGAACTCTTATCGACCCATCTACCCTATGATGTACAATCTGACGATATAGAGTTGCGGCGTTTTTCACATTTCACAGGAGCGTAGCTCCGGCTCTGTTTATAGAAAAATAACACCAAAATTCATCCTAGGGGCGTAGCTCCGGCCCTGTAAAAAGCGCTCGATGTATAATTATAACGGGGCCGGTGCTACGCACCTCAACAAGTCAGGGTTGTATTGTGCTATAAACAGGGACGGTCTTACAGACCTTTGACCATATTTCTTTTAGTAACGAAGAACTAAAAAGCGACACAACTTTACCCCAACACATTGTACACCCTACCCATCTACCTTTATCTACCCTCTAGATATGACGAGGAGCCTATTTTCTACTTCAAAAAATATTAACAATCAAATTAGAGTAATTTTTTATACTTTGTGCGGTGACCAATTTAATATTAGGGTTTCTTGGGTTAGCTTTATAAAAAAGAAAAGATGTCAGAGCAAAAGAAATTTGGTGCTTTCGCTGGAGTGTTCACCCCTTCACTTTTGACGATTCTCGGCGTCATCATGTACATGCGATTGGGTTGGGCAGTAGGTAATTCCGGGCTCATCGGTGTTATTATCGTGATTACAATCGCTCATGTTATCTCCATCACAACGGGTTTAAGTATTTCGTCCATAGCGACCGACAAAAAGGTAGGAGCAGGTGGGGTTTATTATGTGCTTTCCAGGAGTCTGGGATTGCCTATCGGTGGTGCGATTGGAGTGACTTTGTTTGTAGGTACCGCAATGAGTATCGCATTATACCTGATTGGGTTTGCGGAAAGTTTCAACGCCTGCCTAGGCTTGGATACTGGGATCAACGGTTTGCGGATGGGCGGCTCCTTGGCATTGCTGGTTCTAACTATTCTAGCGATAATAAGTACTTCTCTGGCATTGAAAGCGCAGTTTTTTATACTTGCCGCCATCATCGTTTCCTTATTTTCAATATTCTTTGGAACCTCTCCCGCACCACCCGAATCCTTACCGATGTTTGCTCAGGAAGGTACTGTCTCCATGGAAATGGTGTTTGCAATTTTCTTTCCTGCGGTTACCGGATTTACAGCAGGGATTGCGATGTCCGGGGATTTGAAAGACCCAAAGAAATCTATTCCAAGTGGTACCCTTTGGTCTATCGCTGTGGGATTTGTCGTATATATTGGTCTGGCCTCCTTTATATTTTTCACCGTTGATTCTGAAGTTTTAAAAACAGATAATAATATACTTTTGAAGGTGTCACTTTTTGCTCCAGCGGTATTCGCTGGTATTTGGGGTGCCACTTTATCCTCCGCTTTGGGTGGTATTTTAGGAGGGCCGAGAATTTTGCAGGCGATGTCTGTAGATAAAATTACTCCAAAGTTTTTTGCAAAAGGAGTAGGTAAAAGTAATGAACCTCGTAATGCTTTATTGTTGACGGTTCTTATTGCTCAAGGCGGAATCTTGATTGGAGAACTGGATACCATTGCCAGGATTTGTTCCATGTTTTATTTAGCAGCTTATGGGTTTATTAATCTTTCTTTCTTTTTGGAGAGCTGGGCAAGTACGGATTTCAATCCTACTTTTAAGGTCAAGCGGTGGATAGGCTTTGTAGGTTTTATTTCCACTTTCGTTGTTATGTTCCGGCTAGACATGGTAGCGATGGTCGGCGCTTTTCTAGTCATCGGAGGTATTTATCTATGGTTGACAAGGAAAGAATTGGCGCTGGGTTCTGGCGACGTCTGGCAGAGTGTATGGTCCTCAGTGGTAAAGACCGGGCTACGGCGAATGGATGAGAAACAAGACCACAAACGAAATTGGAAACCCAATGTATTGTTATTTAGCGGTGGCACCACTCACCGACCATACTTACTGGAGTTTAGTAAAGAGCTGGTAGGTAACAGAGGAATTGTAACCAATTTCGATCTGCATGAAAATAAGGAAGCGACTGTTCTATTTCCAAAACACAAACAAAGTGTTAGTGATGAAGTTCTAAAAAAATATGGCGTATTCGGCAGGCAGATAGAAGTAAAAAATGTTTTTAAAGGAATAGAATCAATTGCTTCTACTTTTGGCTTTTCGGGTATCGAACCCAATACCATCCTGATGGGCTGGGCCAAGAATACCAAGGATCCAATTTGGTTTGCTCAGATGACCCAAAAACTAATAGACCTAGATTATAATGTGCTCTATCTGGATTATGATGAGCGGTTTGGATATAGAAAATACTCGACCATTGATTTGTGGTGGAGAGGAGTTGGGAATAATGCGGAACTCATGTTGAATATCGCCAAATTCCTTCACTCTTCCGACCTATGGAGAAATGCGCAGATCAGAATTATAATGGTTGAAAATGCGAATAGCAATAAAAAAATCATTGAGAAAAAAATAAGTAATGTTCTGGAAACTCATAGGATCAGTGCATCAATTAAGATTATCGGAAATGCCTTAGAGAAAAAACCGATTTATGAATTGATGAAAATCTATTCTGCAGATACGGATTTGATTATCCTGGGTATTCCCCAAGTCAGACCGGAAAAGGTACAAGATTTTGTATCCAAGACCAATGATTTGGTAAGTACAATAGGAACGACCTTGTTAGTGAAAGCTTCTTCTCGTTTCGATGATGTGGATGTTATTACTTCTGACGTAGAAAATCAGATAGCCGTTACCACAGGGTCTTATGTTCATGAAAATCTCCCGGGATTAATTCCTTCTACTGCGTCGCTTTTGAATATTGAAATTACAAAATTCGAAGAAAGCTTCCGTCACTCTACACACCAGTTTGTTGAAAATGCAATAACTCCGATCCAGGAAAAGTATATTGGACTCTACCAATTAATTTTAACTGAATTAGAACAATCAGGAAATTTTATCGGATCAGATAAAGATGTTTATCAACATTTTTTAATACTCTTGCAACACTTCAATAAGAAGCTACAATATATTCGGCAAGAAGATTTATCCGTTATCGGAGCGCTTTTTTCAGAAGAAAACATTGCTTACCTCGACACTATAAATGGGCTCATAAAATCAACTCCTGCACAGTTGAAGTTACAAATAAATGGTTCTCCTGTCAATGTGAAATTTAATAAGGCAGCCCAGCTTCTCAAAAAATATTCTTTGTTTCCTTCCCTTCGAAGCACCTACATCCAGCTTGGGAAAAACACGTATGAGAATTTAATTAAAACAGATGACGAGTTGCTGGCAAAAATTTATTCCTTATGTGAGGGGGAAGGTTTTTATCAACATAACCTGGAATTAGATTCAGATATATTATCGGTCACGGCCGAATTAATACCCTTAATAAAACAGCAATTAGCCTTTTTTCAAAACCTGGGTAAAAAGATTGAATTTGAATTATTAAGTGCCGGGAGATATTTTTGCAATGAGCTTTCAGAAATTTCAGGACAGTCAGATTTTAAAAGCCAATTTAGAAAGATAAAAAAACAACTCAATAGAAAAGAAAACAAAAACGATTATGAAGACCTCTTGTCTTTCCCAAATCAATGGGCGGAAAACCAGCAATATCTTCATACAACTTTAGAAACTAATTTGGAGTTGGCTCAGGCTAATTTATTAATCATCAAAGGCTTAGGGAAAATTTCTTATTCTCTTGATCAAAAAGTAAACAAACGAATAGAAAAACAATTTACCACCAATTCTAAAACCATCCATTCTCTTGTTGAAACTTTTAAAACGAATGGAGCAATTGATGCTATTGAAGAATTTAGTGTAGATGAAAATGCTTTTGAAAATATAGAAACACTACTCCAAAATCTTAAAACAGAAACTGCATTAATTCCACAGATTATCAGGGACGATGCAGTATTGATGAGCAAGGCCTTGATGGAAGATTTTGAAACGCTTCAACTGGAAGGTATTTTACCCATCATTTTAGACTTGCCAAAAATTGTCGATTTTATTTTAGAATCTAAATTAAACGGACCGGTCCAAAATCTTTTAGAGCGCTATTTAAGTCAGATTTCCGGTACTTATTTCAATCAGATTAACCGGGTCAATTTATTAAAATATTCTTTAACGGAATCCAGAGAGCAGGAAGAAAATGCTCAACTTCTAGAAAAAGTATTACCGAAATTTGAAAGTGATAATGATTTTTTTGAAAATACAAAACTGCGATTCCAGGAGGATATTCGTTTGATAGAGTACGATTTACAAATGGAATTAGATACCCGATACCTCGCAGAGCATGCTGATAACTGGAGCCGCTATATCAGTGTATCCAAAAGAAAAAAGGGCTTTGCAAAATTTAACGAGCAAGTAAAAACAAAGTTCTCGGATTTATACCAAGGGGTAAACAGCAGCTACTCCGCAAAAAAACATGAATCAGATGTCTCTGTCTTTGAATCAAAATACAATTTAAAAAGTAATGTTGAGTTAGGTCTGAATTTTACAAATGGCATGTACCCTACCAAATCAGTGCTGGAGAATTTACCTTTTTATTATAAGCAATTATTTCAAGGAAAACACTTGCCAGTTCAAAGTAAATATATCGGCAGAGATCGCGAACTGTCACTGATTGATGAAGCTATTGCACAGAAGCGAAATGGTGCTATTTTGATTGCCGGAAAAAGTGCTTCCGGGAAAACTCATTTTTCTCAGTATATCGCAAATAATAAATTTAAAGGTAAGGTATTCAACATTGATTCTCTCGGTAAGCAGGGAACGATCAAGGTGTTGAATCATACTTTTGCAACCGCAACCGGAAAGTCCGGGAATGTCGAACAATGCCTTTACAACATCGCTCCTCATTCGATAATAATTATCAATGACATTGAAGTCTGGTGGAATAGAAACCTGGAAAAAGATGCCTTGAGTATTTTAATTAAAATGCTTAGTAAATTCCATAAGAAGCATACCTTTATTTTAAACGTTAACCTCCATGCGATGCAGGCTCTAAGTAAACATAGAGCAGCCAAAAAAATGATCACTAAAACCATCGTACTGCCTCTGGTCAGTAAAGATGCCATGCGGGTAATCATTTTGGAAAGACATAGGGTCGGGGGACTTGACCTTTCTTTTCGGGGTGACGACAATAAACTGGAAGGGAAATATTTTAATCAGCTAATAAATAAAATTCATTCAGAAAGTGAAGGTAATATTGGTCTGGGCTTACAAATATGGTTACGGCAAATCGAGTCTTTTACAGAAAATAAAATTTACCTGGCGGAACATCCTAAACTGGAGACCCTTAAAGTAAGCGAACCTTATTGGAAGCTTTTGCTTTACCAGTTTTTAATCAATAAAAATTTGACCCGAACAAAAATATCGGCTTTATTTGGTGAGGACGAAACAGAGCTAGCTCCTTTTTTATTGGAATTATTAAAATCCGGAATGCTTGATGAGGTTGGAAAAAATACTTACACGCTAAATAGTATTGTTAAGCCAAATGTTGAAAAATGGCTTGTAGATAATAATATTTTGTAACTGTTCAGTGGGGGGAGTTGTGGAGATGGGAGACGGGAGATGGGAGACGGGAGACGGGAGACGGGAGATGGAAGATGGAAGACGGGAGATGGGAGACGGAAGACGGAAGACGGAAGACGGAAGACGGGAGACGGGAGATGGAAGACGGAAGACGGGAGATGGGAGACGGGAGATGGAAGACGGAAGTTTCCCACTAACGCGAACCTTCTCCCTTGAATTTGACAGTCCTTAGTCTGTGGTTTTCACGTTCGATGGAAACTTCCGTCTTCGGACTTCCAACTTCCATCTCATTAGTGTCTGGATTTCACGTTCGATGGAAACTTCCGTCTTCGGACTTCGGACTTCCGTCTCATTAGTAACCAATATTTTAAATTAAAAAAATGATGACTATAAACGGAATTCCTTTTTCCATGTTATTTGTCCTGACTATTCTG
>JBLFZF010000063.1:0-18084 GCA_047610145.1 Salibacteraceae bacterium
TAGTATTTTATCTGCAGATGAAGTTTTAACCATTAGAAAAGAAACTAAATCTAGAATTAATGAAGCTTGGGAAAGTGCTTTTGCAGAACCGGCCATTAAATTTAATGAACAACGGGAGCTGAATGATGTATATGCCCCTTTCCATACACAAATAACTGATCCCGTATCTACTAAAGAAGAGGTTAGGTTAATTGATGCGATTCACAATGCGATGGATTTAGCGATGGAAAAGCATGATTCTTTAGTGTTAATGGGACAAGATATTTCTGAATATGGAGGTGTTTTTAAAGTGACCGAAGGGTTTAAAGAAAAATTTGGAGCCGAGCGTGTGCGTAATACACCGCTGTGTGAATCGGCTATTTTAGGTGCCGCTATCGGACTTTCTGTAAAAGGTAGAAAGTCAATGGTAGAAATGCAGTTTGCCGATTTTGTGAGTGAAGGAATTACTCAGATTACTAACAACATGGCAAAAATGTATTGGCGTTGGGGTCAAAATGTGGACTGTGTAGTTAGAATGCCAACCGGAGCAGGAGTTGGAGCTGGACCGTTTCACTCTCAAAGTAACGAAGCTTGGTTTACTAAAATCCCCGGATTAAAAGTGGTTTATCCTGCGTTTCCAGCAGATGCAAAAGGACTATTATTACGTTCTTTCGAAGATCCAAACCCCGTTTTATTTTTTGAGCATAAAGCGTTGTACAGAAGTTTACGTCAAGAAGTACCTACAGGATATTATACATTGCCTATTGGTAAAGCGGCTAAAATTAAGGAAGGGAATGATTTAACTATCGTGACCTACGGTATGGGAGTTCATTGGGCGTTAGATGCCTTGAAAAATAATCCTCATATTCAGGCAGATTTGATTGATTTAAGAACCTTGTTACCCTTGGATGAACAAGCTATTATTGACTCGGTAAACAAAACAGGTAAAGCGATCATTTTACATGAAGACACTATGTTTAACGGAATTGGTGGAGAGTTGGCCGCTATCATTTCAGAGAAGTGTTTCCAGAAATTAGATGCGCCCGTTATGCGTGTGGCAAGTATGGATACTGCGGTTCCATTTGCAGCCGATTTAGAAAAACACTTTTTGGCTAATCATAGATTTGAAAATAAATTAAAAGAGCTATTTGAGTATTAATAATAACAACCTAAGTTTTTGGGAAACGGAGTCCTTTTTGAATTACGATGTGATCATCGTAGGAGGAGGAATATCTGGTTTATCTACGGCTATTTCAATCGTAGAGAAAAATAAAAATGTACAGGTATTAATATTGGAAAAATCAGTTTTTCCTTCCGGAGCTAGCACCAAAAATGCTGGCTTCGCTTGTTTTGGGAGTATTTCTGAATTGCTTTCCGATATAGCGGTTATGGGAACAGAGAAATGTTTAGAGTTGGTGAATAAACGTTGGTCAGGTTTACAAAAGCTGCGGGCTCGGTTTACCGATGATGAACTAGGTTATGAAGCCTTAGGAGGCTATGAGCTTTTTAAACCATCGCAACCCAATTATATGGCTCGTATGGAGGAGGTGAATACCCTACTTCACCCTATTTTTAAAGCAGATGTTTTTAAAAATGTGTCCCATCAAATAGCAGAAAAAGGGTTTCACACATCGGTATTTGATAAAATGGTATTCAATCCGTTTGAAGGTCAGATTAATACCGGTAAAACGATTGATGCGTTATGGAAAAAAGCGAACGAACTGGGTATCCGAATTTTGACCGGAGCAGAGGTTAGCTCTGTTGATGGAAATACCGTTGATGTTCAAAATTCAGAAGGGGTAATATCTTTTAAATCCCATAAAATAGTAATAACTACTAATGCATTTACTAAAGCCCTGTTTCCTGATTTGGAATTGAAACCGGGTAGAGGACAGGTCGTGATCACGCAGCCAATTCTAGGATTAAAATGTAGCGGAACTTTTCATATTGATGAAGGCTATTTTTATTTCAGAAATGTAGGGAATAGAGTCTTACTTGGTGGTGGTAGAAATCTTGATTTTAGTGGAGAAGAAACTACTGTGAATGGCATTAATCCAATCATTGAAAGTGCGCTAAAAGAGATATTAAAAAATGAGATTTTACCGAACCAAAAATTTGAGATTGATCAACAATGGTCTGGTATAATGGCTTTTGGAGAGGAAAAAAATCCTATATTGAAATGGATGAGTGCACATGTTTTATTAGCCGTAAGGCTGGGAGGAATGGGAATGGCCATTGGAACGGAATTAGGAGATGCGGCTAGTGATATAGTATTAAATAATTGGAATAATAATCTACATGGATAATAAAATGCCCCCCATTGTTTCAGCGCAGGAATTGAAAGCACTAATTGGAAAACCAAACTGTATAGTTATTGACGCTAGCTATCCAAAGGGAAAAATATCTTACGAGAAAGAACATATTGTTGGGTCGCTATTTGTTGATTTAGATAAAGATTTGGCCGATATTAAATCTGATTTTAAATGGGGAGGAAGACATCCATTGCCTAGTATTAAAAACCTTGTGAAGGTTCTTAATGCTCTAGGTATTTCTAACAATTCTCATATCCTAATTTACGATAGAAATAATGGGGCTTTTGCATCTCGTATGTGGTGGATGATGCGATCTATCGGTCATGAAACAGTTCAAGTACTGGACGGTGGTTTTGATAAGGCTAAGGAAGAAGGTTTACAAATGGAAATTGGTGACTCTGTCCTGTTACCTATCTCAAATTATCAGGCTCAAAGTTGGGGTTGGCCATTAAGAGGTTTGGATGAATTGTCAGAGGCGTTAGGTTCCCATACTCAAAAAGTAATTGATGTAAGAGGTGCTGTTCGATACAAAGGAGAAGTAGAACCAATCGATACCGTTGCAGGACATATCCCAGGAGCGGTGAATGCCCCTTTTACGGAAAACTTGAATGCAGATGGTAGGTTTAAATCTGTAAAGGAATTGCAGAGCCAGTACCAAGAATTACTGGGAGAGGTTAAATCTAAAGATGCTATATTCCATTGTGGTTCCGGAGTTACTGCGTGTCATTCTATTTTAGCCTTAGATATTGCGGGGTTTGAAATTCCGGCTTTATATGTGGGGTCATGGAGTGAATGGTCTCGAAATAATAAACCAATGTTTACCCATGAATAAATTAATAGGAATACTAGCAGTATTAGTTGTCTTGATTTCTTGTCAAGCAAAGGTGAAAATAAAGAACAAAGGAATTGAAGGCCTGTGGAAGTTGACATCCATGAAAATTCGAAATACAGAAACTGGAGTTTGGAGTGATTACCGAGCAGGGATGCAAGGTTATTTGCTCTACGATGGAAATAAAAATATGACCATTCATTTAACAGATAAAGATTACGAAAAAACGGAAATGGTATTCCCTAGTTTCACAGATACCATTTCTATGGAGGCTTTGCAACACTTAACTAAGAGTTATTATTACATCGGAGAATATCAAATATTAAATGATTCAATAGTTCAACACACGCGTATTTCACACTCTAACCCTGGAGATTGGGGAAAGGTAGTTAAGCGTCATTTCTCTTTTATTGGAGACACCCTAGTGATTACCCCAACCGAACAAAGACTAGCCAATTTAGAGTTGCGTTGGGTGAAATAAAAGGGCGCACAATTTTCAGGTAAATCTTTTCTAACTTTATTATTGTAACGGGTTTTAAATTCAAGATTATGCTTATTATTGACTAATAACCAAACTATATTTTCTATATGTTTAAACAATTACTAACCTCTATGTTGCTCCTAGCGACAATGACCTCTTTTTCGCAGGTTTCCTATAGAAATAGAATCGAAAAGGAAATTTCAACTGATTTTATCAACGATAATGTTCACCCATTGGGTAAGAATGGGGTTATGGTTGTGGATAGAGGCGGAAGAAGTTACAAGAAACTACTAGAATGGAAATATGAATTTTACAATACTAGCTTAGAAAAGGAATCTGAAAAATCTCTTCTAATTGGAGATAAAATGAGAAAATGGGGCGAGTATAAAACTAAAACTCACGTACATCAGTTGTTTAGAGATAATAACGGTCTTATTGAGATGGTTTCAGTGAATATGGTTACTAAAGAGTTTACCCATGTTAAGGGAGATATTTCTGGTAAAGTAAAATTATTGGGATTAACCGTTTTAGTAGACATTGCTGTATGCATTGCTTCTGATAAAAAAACAACCCAGTTAGCTGTTATAAATTGGGTCACCGGTAAATCAGAGTTTATTCCAATTTCTATTGAAGGGTACAAGGCAAATAAATTGGATATAACCCATATTCAAGTAATAGAGGAGTCAAAAGAGTTCTTTGTCTACATAACAGCCGTTTTATCTAAAACGGAAACAAAGAGTTACGTTGTGCGGTTGGATGACCATGGGAAAAAACAGGATGTGTTTAAAATTGAGGATGGAGGTGAAAGGAATATAGTTTCTATTTCGGCATCTAAAATTGGAGATGATGAGTATATTTTTTCGGGAACTTTTTCATTGACCGATGTTAACCAATCTCAAGGGGTATTTATATTGCAAAGAAGCGCTGGTAAAACTGGATTTAAGAACTTTGTTAAATTTCAAGATTTAGACAATTTCATGAGTTACTTTCCTGATCAAGTGGAATCTATTATGGGTAATAAAGAAGAAAGGGTGGAGAAAAGGGGAAAAGAACTTCTTGTAAACTGTAATGTTTCTAGTCACGAGATAATTAATCAGGGTACTGAACACATCATGTTGGGGGAGGTATATTTTCCTACGTATAAAAAAGTTACGACTACTTCCAATGGGACTAGTACTACACGAACTGAATTTGATGGTTATGACTACAACCATGCTTTTGTTGTTAAATTCGATAACGAAGGGAACGTTATTTGGGATGACGGATTTGAATTGGTCATTTATCAGAAAACACGAAAAGTGAAAAAATTTATTTCGGTAGCTGAGCAGAATGAGTCGAGCATTACACTGGTTTATGCTAGTGGTAGTTATGTTCACTCAAAATCTGTAGCTTATGAAACAGGAGAGGCCGTAGATACAGAAGAATCCAACAAAATAGAGACTGGTATTGAAGGGGAGGAAACACAGTTTAGTCAATCTGATATAGAGTTTTGGTATGATAATTATTATTTGTCCTATGGCTATCAACTGATTAAAAACAAAACAGCGGAAGGTAAAAAGAAACGGAAAGTTTTTTATGTAGTGAAAGTTGAATTTTAGATTATTGAAAGAGGGAAGGTTCTGTATGTTGATAAGTTGGTTGTAGTTCTAGTATTTTATTTATTGTAAATTGTCCGAAAATTTTAAAGGATGAAAAAGTTAGTTATTGGGATATTGTTTTTAGGATTTGGTTTTGGACTGAAGGCCCAAACTATTGTTACTTTTTACACGAATATGGGAAGTTTTGAAGTGGAATTGTACGATAGCATTATGCCAATTACAACGGATAATATTAAAACCTTGGTAAATGATAAATATTATGATGGCGTCATTTTTCATCGAATCATGAACAACTTTGTTATTCAAGGAGGAGATCCTACAGGTACTGGGAGCGGTGGTCCTGGATATTCTATCCAAGATGAATTTGATAGCACACTTTCTAATGTCGTAAAAACACTGTCAATGGCTAATTCTGGACCAAATACCGGTGGGAGTCAGTTTTTTATCAATATGAAAAACAACATTTTTTTAGATTATGATAAAGCCCCGCTAACTTCAGCGCATCCTGTTTTTGGAATTGTTATTTCAGGATGGGATACCGTTGAAATGATAGAAGCTGTTCCTGTAAACGGTTCTGATAGACCATTAACCGATGTGGTTATGGATAGTGTGAGAGTGACTCAGTTTCCATTGGCAGTTTTCGCATTAAATAACCACGGTTTTGCCTTGGAAGTTTATCCAAATCCAGTGACTGAAAATAGCTATTTGTCTGTCAAGGTGCCAAAAAATACCACGGCCCAAATTCAGGTAACGAGTATGAATGGAGCCGTATTGTATTCGCAAACTAAAGTGATGAGCCAAGGAATCAATACCTGGGAATTAAGTGAATTTAACTTCCAACAATTCACTAGAGGAATGTATCTAGTTACCGTGAGATCTGCTGAATTCATTCAATATGTAAAAGTTAAAAAGTAAGCGGGGTAGGTTGTTTACTTTGGCTTAGTATTGGCTATTAAAATGCCTGAAAATATCAATCCAGCACTCGTAATATGTAACCACCCAATAGGTTCATCAAGAATGAAATAAGCTAATGCGCCACTAAATATAGGTAAGGTATAATAAACCATTCCTGCTTCGCTCGGACCAATATTAAGAATAGATTTATTCCACAAAACAAAAGCGGCTAACGAGGCGAATACACCCACATATCCAATAGATAAATAAGTAGTGGTGGTATACAAAACATCAGGCGTTTTAAAATAGTCCCATACGTATATTGGGGAAAGGAAAAGTAGCCCCAATAAAAACGTGGATAGTTGAAATGACCAGATATTTAAATCGGCAGGTTTCTTTCTAAGTAGAATACTATAGACCGCAAAAACAAAGGCTCCTCCAATCATCCATAGATCACCCACCTGAAAGGTTAAGCCTAGCAGAGTGCTTAGATGACCTTTAGTAATCATAAAGATAACTCCAAAAGCAACGATAGCTATTCCCAAAGTCTTTTTCCAACCGATAGCTTCTTTAAAAACGACTCTCGATATAAGAATAATAAAGATGGGGAATGTAATGGATAAAAGAGAAAGGTTTATGGCGGTGGTAGTTTTACCTGCATAATAGAGCATGGTATTGAAAATAGTGACTCCTAAAAGCCCGGTAATGCACAAATAGGGCAGATGCTTTCTAATTTCTTTTCGTTGCTTAATTAGTGGCTTTATGGCCATAGGTAAGAGCACTACCGTTGCAATTACCCATCGCCAAAATGCGAGACTAATTGGGGAGATATCGTCACTAAGGCCCCGAGCAATGACAAAATTCCCAGACCAAATAGCAGTAGCCAAAATGGCAAATAGATATCCCGTAAAATTGGGGTTATCCTCTAGTTTTTGTCGCATGAAATTTTAGTGTAATTCTGCTTTTAAATACTTCGCAGTATACGATGTGGGGTGCTTTGCTATTTTCTCAGGCGTGCCTTCACAAATAACCATCCCCCCCCCTTTTCCACCTTCAGGACCAATGTCAATCACGTAATCAGCTACTTTGATAATATCCAAGTTGTGTTCAATGATTAATACCGTATTCCCTTTTTCGACTAACGTTTGTAAAACACCTAGTAAAATACGAATATCTTCAAAGTGCAATCCTGTAGTGGGCTCATCTAATATATAGAAGGTCTTTCCGGTGCTTTTCTTCGAGAGTTCTGAAGCCAATTTCACCCGTTGTGCTTCCCCACCCGACAAGGTAGTGGAGGCTTGTCCTAAAGTGATGTAGCCCAAGCCAACTTCTTGCAATGTTCTGATTTTTTGAATTATAGACGGAATATGCTCAAAGAAACCAACGGCATCATGAATGGTTAAATTCAAAACGTCTGAAATAGACTTCCCTTTGTACCGAACCTCTAATGTTTCTCTATTATACCGTTTTCCTTGACATTCTTCACATTCTACATAAACATCAGGTAAGAAATTCATTTCAATGGTTCGTAGTCCTCCCCCTTGGCATGTTTCACACCGTCCTCCTTTTACGTTAAAGCTAAAACGACCCGGTTTGTACCCTCTGATTTTAGATTCTGGAATCACAGAAAACAAAAGTCTAATATCCGTGAATACTCCAGTATATGTAGCTGGGTTAGAACGGGGTGTTCTACCAATTGGGCTTTGATCAATATCAATAACTTTATCAATATGCTCCAGACCGTCAATCTTTTTATACGGTAATGGTTTTTTATTGGACTTATAAATATATTGATTTAGAGCGGGGTAGAGGGTGCCGTTAATCAAGGTGGATTTACCACTTCCCGAAACGCCTGAAACACCAATTAAGCTTCCTAAGGGTAATTTAATACTGACATTTTGAAGATTATGACCCGTAGCTCCTGTTAGTTTTAAAAAATTACCGTTTCCTTTTCTACGTGTTTTCGGAATTGCAATACTTTTACGTCCTGATAAGTAATCGGTAGTGCTTGTTTTTGCTTTTAAAAGTTCTTTCCAATGTCCTTGAGCCACTACTTCTCCACCATGAACACCTGCGCCCGGACCAATGTCAATTACCTGATCCGCTTGCTCCATCATATCCTTATCATGCTCTACCACAATAATACTGTTTCCAATATCTCTCAGATCTTTTAAAGCATTAATGAGTCGTTGGTTATCTCGCTGGTGCAATCCAATACTTGGTTCATCAAGTATGTAGAGCACATCCACTAATTTAGATCCTATTTGAGTGGCTAAACGAATACGCTGCGCTTCACCTCCTGATAGTGTTTTTGAACCGCGATTCAGACTTAAATAGTCCAAACCCACATCCAGTAAGAAACCTAAACGAGAACGAATTTCTTTAAGTACATCTTTTGCAATGGCGTTTTGACGCTCACTTAATCTATCTTCTACATTTGTAAACCAATCCGACATTTCACTAATGTCCATCTGCGCTAATTCGGCAATATTTTTATCGGCTATCTTAAAATAAAGAGACTCCTTTTTTAATCGAGTACCATGACAGGAGGAGCAATCTGTTTTGTTCATGAAACTTTCTGCCCAGCGAGCAAAAGCTTTGGTGGGTGTTTCTGAGTACTGGGAAGTGATCCAATTTACCACTCCCTCAAAACTCATCTCTTCAGAATCATTAATGCCTAAAGTTTCATTCATAATAGTAAATGAACCTTTTGTGCCATTCAAAATTACATCAATCGCTTCTTCGCTAATTTCTTTAATCGGAGTCGTTAACTTAAACTTGTATTTCTTTCCGATATTTTCAATTTGTTTGAAAATCCAGTTATTGGAATACTTTCCTAGAGGGGTTAGCGCTCCTTGTTTAATTGATAATTTATTATCTGGAATAATTTTTTCTAAATCTATTTCCGATACTTGACCTAACCCATTACAATGCGGACAAGCACCGTAAGGAGAATTGAATGAAAACATATTTGGAGCAGGGTCATCATAAGCTATTCCGGAAGTAGGGCACATCAGTTTACTACTAAAATGACGCGGGTTTTTACCTTCTCGATCTACAATCATAAAAGTACCTCCGCCTTGTTTCATAGCCGTTTTCATAGACTCCATAATTCGAGCCCGAGAATCAGATCCTACCTTGACGCGATCAATAACAATTTCAATATCGTGAATTTTGTACCGATCTAATTTCATTCCGCTAGTGATGTCAATAATTTGACCATCTACCCGAACACGGATATATCCTTTTTTCTGAATGTTTTCAAAAAGATCCCGATAATGGCCTTTACGTCCTTTAACTACAGGAGCTAAAAGCATCAGTCCTTGTTCTTCGTACTTTTCGAAAATAAGATCTAATATTTGATCGGAAGAAAATTTAACCATTTTCTCACCTGTTTCATACGAATAGGCATCACCGGCTCGTGCATACAATAAACGTAAAAAATCGTAGATTTCAGTAATGGTTCCAACAGTAGAACGGGGACTTTTACTCACCGTTTTTTGTTCGATAGAAATCACGGGACTTAACCCCGTGATTTTATCCACATCAGGCCGCTCCATATTTCCTAAAAAAGCACGGGCATAAGCCGAAAAACTTTCAATATATCTACGTTGCCCTTCAGCATAAATAGTGTCAAATGCCAAAGAAGATTTACCACTACCACTTAATCCGGTAATCACTACCAATTGGTGTGAAGGAATGGTGATGTCAATGTTCTTTAAATTGTGCGAACGTGCACCAAATACTTCTATTTGATGCGATTCGGAGATGCTTGATTTGTCGGTTTTTGTGCCCATATTTTCGAGCGTCAAAAGTAACCAAAAGAAAGGTCTAATGGTGTCAAGGGTAGGACTGGATATGTCAAAATATTTATCAAAAAGTGGAAGCTTGTTTTTTGTAATTTTAGCCCATTAAAAAATTAGCATTAAATGGTTGTTTTATGAAAGATATTTCATTTTTTATACTCATTATTTTTATGAGTGTTTTCGCTACTAATCCATTACATGCCGAGTACAATGGGCACTTTATTGATTTTAATATTGAGTTAAAAAACGGGGAGGTGATTAAAGCACATTCTTATGTGTCATCTGTAGCGTATATGGTAGATTCGGGTAGTTATAAAAACTACCTAGAGACGCGTATGGATTTGTTGCTAGATGATGTATATAGTATGAATGAGGATGTATTTGCTTATCATGAATACCGATTAACATATATGTTTCAGTACCCTGAATTTGATTCGGGGGTGATATATACTTTGGCTAGTAAAAAAGTGATTTCGATGAGTGAGGTAAAGCGTTTGAAAATCACTAAAATGTTGGATTTTACTTATGCTATTGTGATCCTTAACTCATTAAATAAAATAGATGAAAAATGGATGAATAACCCTCCGGTCAGTTTTTATAATACGGGCGATAAACGCAATGCTTTTGATGTTTTTATTCATGAAAAAAATAAAGTGTTAGATCAAATTATACTTTCTATTGATATAGAAACGCAACTATATGATCAAAAACTAAAATTACTAGAAACTGATTTTAAATATGCAGATAGTGTCGATAGGCAAGAAATTGAAGAACAGATAGATAAGCTGGAGGAGGATCGGGTGCAGCAAGTTCAGGATGCTTTAGGTCGCTTATTTTCCTTTAAAGTAGTAATAATTGGATATCTTTCCTGTTAGAAAGGAACCTATGAAACTAGCAAAACTAAATTGGGAACCGGAAATGATTTTTGATGCTAAAACAATTGCCGTGTGGGTGAAAACACATTCTTTATGGGATGATATTGCCAGGTGAGAGCTGTCGCATGAAGTGATTCAATACATAAATATAGAAGTTGAAGAATTGAATGCAGCGGCCTTAACATATTTGAAATAGTCCCTGAGTAAATCGTATCAAGCGAGTATTAAAAAGCTGCATGAATGCTAAAATTAGTGACTGTTTCTTGCTATAAAACGAGGTGGTTCTTTGGGTATGGCCGTTTTTGGTTTGCCTATGGGAGTTGCTTTTTCAGCGGCTCTTAATAATTAGGCTTATATAGGAATAGGTATTCCAATGGGGATGTTAATAGGTATGGCTGTTGGGGCTAAAAAGAACGAGTGACAACTAAATGTAAATGTTTAACACAAGCGAGGTATGAAAGAAGCTACAGAGGAAGATAATAAAATGTTAGCAGCTCAATTACGTGAACCTATTGGTGAGATTGGTTTAAAAGTTGCCAAAGTGATGAATCAAACCAATGAATCAATGATTTCTGAAACTATAAATTCGCTAGGTTTGGGAATGAATGATATTGTTTTAGAGATTGGACACGGGAATGGTAAGCATATACACTCATTGATGAAGTCTAGTTCAAATCTATTGTATTATGGATTGGATATTTCAGAGCTAATGCATAAAGAAGCAAAGTATTGTTGTGATGAATTAGGCTTAGCAGAATCTACTGAATTTGTACTGTATAACGGATTAATTATTCCATTCCCTAAAGAGAAGTTTAAAAAAATATTTACAGTTAATACTTTGTATTTTTGGGAAAAGCCAGTTTTATTTCTAAACGAAATGCATAGAGTCTTAGCTCCGGCTGGTAAGTTAAGTATAGCGTTTGTGACTAAAAAAACAATGGCAGAGTTAGCTTTTACGAATTATGGGTTTTATAAATACAGTCAAGAAGATTTTCATGCTTTGATTCAAGAATCAGAGTTTGACTCATATGGTTTAACTTCTTATAACGAGGAGATTGAAGGCAAGTTAGGGGATGGGTTGGTAAATAGAGAGTACTTCATCGCAGAATTAATTAAGAAATAATGGGAAAAGCACCAAATAAAAAGCTGATACTTTTATCTGATATTTCGGGGTTAAAAAACACGAAATGGATATCAGCATATGTAGAGATATTAAGTTCAGAATTTGAGGTGATTACCTATTGTAGTCTAACGTTGGCAGGAATCAGTCCAGATCAAACCAAGGAAGAAATTCATCAGCAATTTGTAAATGGAGGCTTCGATAAAGCGAGTGAGAAATTAGTAAAGTTACAATCCGGACCTGCCACATTGTTAGGTTTTAGTTTAGGAGGTGTAATTGCATGGAAGGCCGGTATACTGGGGTTACAAATAGATAATTTCTATGCGGTATCGAGCACTCGTTTACGAGAGGAAACTCGCAAACCTATAGGAGAGTTGAAGTTGATTTTTGGGGAAGATGATATTCATAAACCTGATGATGCGTGGTATCATGAAATGGAAATAATTCCAAAGGTACTAGCTAATCAAAGTCATGAGTTGTATAAAAAAGATGAGTTTATTAAGCAGTTCGCATCCCAAGTTATTTGGGCAAATGGTATTATTTATTAGTTTCTATGAAAGCAGCTGTTACTGTGAAGGCGGGTAATTCCGAGGTCATCCAATATAAAGAAGTCGCTAACCCGAAAGTGCCGGAGAATTGGGTTTTAATTGAGGTAAAGGCTTTTGGTTTAAATAGGTCGGAGATGTTTACAAGGCAAGGGCATTCTCCAGACGTGAAATTTCCTCGAATTCAAGGAATTGAATGTGTGGGGGTTATTCAACAAGATGATTCTGGTAAATTTAAAGTAGGACAACAAGTAGCTGCTATAATGGGAGGTATGGGACGTGATTTTGATGGCGGATATGCCGAACTAGTATCTGTTCCGGTAACGAATGTTTTTGCCTTTAAGAGCAATCTGCCATGGTCTGTTTTAGGAGCTGTGCCTGAAATGTTTCAAACGGTTTCGGGTTCTCTAAATGAAGCGTTAGAGGTCAAGTTTAACGAAGTATTGTTAATACGAGGGGGGACTTCTTCTATCGGTTTATTAGCGTGTCAATTAGCAAAACATTATGGGTTACAGGTTGTTTCTAGTACAAGGAACCCCGATAAAGTTGGTTTTTTAAAATCGAATGGGGCGGATTATGTGGTTTTGGATAATGGAACGGTTCATGATCAAGTCAGAGAATTATTTCCAAATGGAGTGCATAAGGTGTTAGAGTTGATTGGGGTAACTACCTTAAAGGATTCATTAAAATGTATTGCGAAAAAAGGAGTTGTGTGCATGACTGGCATTTTAGGAAACTCTTGGACGATGAATGATTTTACTCCTATGGGTGATGTACCTTCCTTGGGAAGGTTAACAGTATATATGGGGGAGTCGGGTAATTTAGATGAAGAGAAATTACAAGATTTTTTAATTGCATTAGAGAATAAGGAGATTGAAATAAAAATTGACCATGTTTTCAAGCTGAACCAGGTTGGGGAGGCGCATTCTTTGATGGAAAGTAATCAAGCAAAGGGAAAGCTAGTGGTGGAGATTTAAAATTATTTAAATTCAGATAATTACATATTAATTTGTTGGCATCAAGATGGGGTGGGAAGTGGAACACGTTCGCTTTGAAGAACGATTTTACACAAGTGCTTTAAAATGTTTTAATTCCAGCTAGAATATTAACTAAACCAGAGGAATTAAAACATTATCTTACAGAGTCTTGCTAACTGTTTATATACCGATATTAGAAATCTAATTGAAGTCCAATAGAAGGTAACAGTGTTCCAATTTCATTATCTAATTGACGTGTCAAATAAGAATCTGGTTGTGCCGGGTTGGTTACTGGAGAACCATTGGCATCTCTAACCACATCAATATACGGTTGCCCATTAGCCTTAAAGTTATAGATGTTTTGAATATCTATATACGCATTGAAAGCCAATTTTTTGTAAAACCATTTTTTATCTAATCGAACGTCTAGTCCATGAGTAATTGGAAAGCGTTCTGAATTTAAACGATCATAATCTGGAATACCTCTTTGAGTTACATCCCAATTCACTTTTAAAGAAGATTGCGCCAAATTTAGAGGAGTATAAGGGGCTCCACCTAATAATCTGAACTTAGCTCCTAGCTCCCAATTTCCTTTGAATTTTTTACCAACGGTGATATTTAAAATATGTCGGTTGTCCCAAGATGATGCTACGTAGTTATTGTTTTTGTCGGTGAATTCACTTCGTACAAAAGTGTAAGATAAAATTCCATATACGCTAGATGTCAGTTTCTGTTGAATGAAAAACTCTAGTCCATACGCTCTACCTTTTCCGAAAGAAACAACAGGCTCATTACCAATAACACCAAAATCACCGCCTAAATTTGCGAGTGAAATACTATCACCTAGGGTAAACGGATACCCGCCATACCATTTGTAAAAACCTTCAAATGTGATTTTTGTTGACTTTTTTGGTAAGTATTCTAATCCAGCTACAAGGTGGTCTGAAGAAATATAAGTGATGCCATTGTCTTTATTGACTAAATCGCCAGAGCTATTTCTATACCCCATTACGGTATAAGCGGGTAACTGGTAATATCGTCCAACATTAAAGTTGGCATTCCATTTTGGGTTTAAAGAATAAGAAGCAGAAAATCTTGGCGAAAGCTGGTCTAATGGATTCCCCATATCACTGCTGTAATTGTTGAAATCAGTACGTACTCCGAAAGATAACGCTAATCTATTTTCAAGAACGGACTTACTCACTTGTCCAAATAACTCGAATTTTTCAAAGCTTAAATTTGACTCGAAGTCAATAGTTTGAACAGAACCATTAATAACGGTTCGATTAAAGGTGGAGTTGAAGTACTGCACGTTTTGTACTCCTGTTCCTACGTTAAGCTTCCATCCCTTGTTTCTGTAAGTATGCTCAAATCTAAATTTGTTTTCCGTTTCTCTAGATTCGTATTCTAGATTCAAGTTTTCAGGAGTTTCAATATTTTCTTTATACTTAATGGATTTGTTGTTTAGCACATTTCTACTCACCACAAAATTTTGGAAACTCTTGTCTTTAAAATGAGTCCAATTACCACCTATGGTATAATTCCATTGAGTATTTACCGGGAGGTTGTTCAATGTATACACATTTCTTTCAATAACCTCTACGTCTGTTTCTCCGTCATTTACAGATTCGTTTAACTCAAAATCATCAATAGCTCCTAATCCAATAATATTTAACGTGTTTTTATTATTGAAACGAATAGTGTGTTTGTATTGGAAATCATTGTAAGTAGGCAAAAAGGGTAACTTTAATGCGGTAAACAATAATCCTAAATACGAACGTCTAGCCGATAAAATAAAGCTAGATTTTTTACCCATTGGGCTGTTTAAAGTTAACCCGATATCACTAGAACCCATCATGACTGTTCCCGTCAACTTATCTCTATTTCCCTCAATTTGTTTAAAATCTAAAACAGAGCTCAACGTATTGCCTCTGTTGGCTGGAAATGCTCCAGCTAAGAAATCTACCTCTTGGATGAAGTTTACGTTAATCAACCCAACAGGTCCACCAGATGATCCTTGTGTTGCAAAATGGTTAATATTTGGAACTTCAATTCCATCTAAATAAAACCTGTTTTCGCTTGGTGCGCCCCCTCTAACAATAATGTCGTTTCTGAAAGCGGTAGAAGACGCTACCCCAGGTAATATTTGAATTACTTTGGAAATATCTCTGTTTCCCCCCGGGTTTCTATAAATTTCTGCAGCGTTGATAGTCCGCATACTAATCGGACTTTCCGCATCTTTAGTGAAAGGATTTGCAGTAATCTCGACCGCTTTTAGCGTATTGGCTGTTTCGGTAAGAGGAATGTCTAAGTTTGTCGCTTTCACGGGGTTTACAATAACCTCAAAAAATATAGCTCTTTCAAAACCAATGGTACTACATGTGAGAGTATACTCGCCTGGTTTTAGGTTTTTAATTTCGTAAAAGCCATCAATATCAGATGCCGTACCTACCGTAGAACTATCAATGACAATATTAGCGAACGGTATTGGCTCATTGTTTATGGAGTTATAGATTCGTCCTTTGATAGAATTAGATTGACCAATTGCAAATAGTTGAAATGCAAAAAGTATACTGAAAAGTGCCGCTTTTTTTATCATAATTATTTTTACTAACCGATTGCAAAAATAATAATTTGTTTAGCTTTGCATGTGATAAAGTAAACAAAATTTAGAAATGAGTATCAAAACTAGCTTTTCAATAAAAGACTTAGAAAATCTAACTGGTGTAAAGGCCCATACTATACGTAT
The DNA here is from genome assembly GCA_047610145.1 of Salibacteraceae bacterium. Classification (GTDB taxonomy): domain Bacteria; phylum Bacteroidota; class Bacteroidia; order Flavobacteriales_G; family Salibacteraceae; genus CAJXZP01. The sequence goes on from JBLFZF010000063.1 coordinate 16,166, forward strand.
TTGGGAAAAGCGATACGATTTGCTGAAACCAGAAAGGTCAGAGACGAACATCCGTACCTATGAAATGAAGAGCCTTCATAAATTGCTTAATGTTTCGTTGTTGGTCAGTAACGGGTATAAAATTTCGAAGCTATCAAAAATGTCGGAAGAGGACATTTATGCACACGTGAAGGCTATATCCATGGATTCCTCTTCTAACGAACAACATTTAAATTCGTTTAAGTTGTCGATGTTGCATTTTGACCAAGAACTTTTTGATGTGACCTATAACAAAATGTTGGCGGTATGTTCATTTCGAGAAATATTTCAGGAAACCTTTTTACGCTTGCTGAACGAAATAAGTGTGTTATGGATGACGAATACTATTTCACCTGTTCATGAACGCTTTATCTCTACCTTAATCCAGCAAAAATTATTATTGAATATTGAACGAGTGCAAGGGCTTAGTGATGGATCAAGCAAAGTGTATGCTTTGTTTTTACCCATGAATGAGATTCATGAATTGGGTTTATTGTACATTCACTTCGAACTTCTACTACGGGGCTATAAGTCGATTTATTTAGGGGCTTCTGTTCCTATGGAGAATCTCCTTGAGTTACAAAAAGTATTTTCTGAAATTACTTTTGTGAGCTATTTTACCGTGGTTCCTGTGCCGGACGAAGTTTCGTATTACCTAAAAGAAATCAGCGAAGGTATCTTACAAAATAGTAACGATGATTTTCATATTTTGGGTACTAGAGTTCAAGATTTAAATACAGCCACCATTCCTGAAAAAATAAGTGTTTATGCTTCGGCCAAAGATTACGTTAATTCATTATAATCATCTTTCATAAATAATTTTTAACAGGGATAGTTACTCTTGTTTAATCTTTCATTACATTTGTTAAACAAAATGAAAAAAGCTACAGTTATAGGTTCCGGGTTTTCCTCTTTATCAGCAGCATGCTACTTAGCAAAAGCCGGATACAATGTTCATCTTTATGAAAAAAATGAACAGCTGGGAGGTCGTGCTCGCCAATATAAAAATCAAGGATTCACTTTTGATATGGGACCTACTTGGTACTGGATGCCAGATGTGTTTGACCGTTTCTTTTCAGATTTCGGCAAAGTGTCGACAGACTATTATACCTTAGAAAAACTGGGTCCAGCATATAGGGTATACTTTGGAGAAGATGAATATGTTGATATTTCTGATAATTTAGAGGAAATATATACCACTTTCGAGAATATTGAAAAGGGAGCGGGTAATGAATTGAGAAAGTTCATTACGAAAGCAAAATCGAATTACAATATTGCGATTAAAGACTTGGTATATAATCCAGGTGTTTCTCCACTAGAACTAGTTACTCCTACAACCGCAAAAGAGATAAAGCAATTTGTTACCACAATTAGAGGTTCTGTAAAGTCAAAATTTACACATCCTAAATTGCGTCAGATTTTAGAGTTTCCGGTTCTTTTTTTAGGGGCTAAACCACAAGATACTCCTGCCTTTTACAGTTTTATGAATTATGCCGATTTTGGCTTAGGTACCTGGTATCCGAAGGGTGGTATGCGCTCGGTTGTGGATGGCATTATAACGCTTGCCACAGATTTAGGAGTGACGTTTCATACCAGCAGTAATGTAGAAGAAATTCAAGTGGTAGATGGAAAAGCAACTTATGTATCTATCAATGGAGAGCATCTTTCACAAGACGTAATTGTTTCCGGTGCGGATTATGCTCATTCTGAATCATTATTACCAAAACAGTATAGAGCCTATTCTGATTCATATTGGGACAATCGAGTTATGGCACCCTCCTCTTTATTATTTTACGTAGGTATTGATAAAAAGTTGAAAAACGTATTGCATCACACTTTGTTTTTTGACAGTTCATTTGACGCACATGCGGTAGAGATATACGATGAGCCATCTTGGCCTA
>JBLFZF010000064.1:0-17455 GCA_047610145.1 Salibacteraceae bacterium
ACAAGGCTCGAATATTGAGAACAGCCTTCACTCTTTTTGTCCAACGTTGTCCTACTAGTTTACATCTTTGCTGAACCACTGTACTTATTGCGGATTCAATTGCTCTACTTCCAATGCAATACCCCTGTTTTAAATATTGATCATACTTCATTCGAAAACGGTTTTTCTCATAATAAGTGATGAGTGTCTTTGCTTTTTCTTGAATGGCAGCACGTCTACCTAAACTCTTTTTTTGAATGGCAGTAATTACTTTGTTTAGTTCTCCATTTAATAATTCTTCTTTTCGTTTCGCTATCCAATGCTCTTTATTTTCAGCTGAATTAAATATCATTTTTGCATACACTCCTAAGTGTTCTAAAGCATGATAGAAATCCAGAATCATAATAGCAGACGGATACTTTTCTAACTGCCAATTTGCTATCCACTCTGCTCCATCACTAATCAAAACCAGAGTATACTTATCCTTTTTAAAATGACTTTTTATTAGCTGATCAAATCGTTTAGTAAAAGACTGATAGTAGCCTAAGTTGGCTAAATAGTCAGATTGTTCGAGCTTGTTTCGCAGTTCAACTCCTTCATTATCAGTTGATATACGTTTTATATCACTGCCTTTAAATATTCTTCCAACTTTAGTTTCCCGATAACCATCATCCGTCAACATATGACCTCCATCTACTTGTGCGTATAGAACTTCTTTGTTCTCTTTGCTGCATTGCTCTGTCTCAAATCCTTTTGTAATCAGTGCTTCTTCTACTTCTGATAACTGACCAAAATGATGCATTAAACGCTGAGATTGTGACGACCCCATATTCACGATAGGTAAAACCGTATTTAACAATTTCATCGCCCTTTCAAAAAGTAATTGATAGCCAAATTCTAAGACGTGACTTTGGAGTAACGGACTAATATTGAAGTTGTGTGCCATTCCTTTTATATAGGGATGATCTTTCTTTAGTTCTATTTTACCAACGGTACTCTTAATCTTTTTTTTTACGATTATCTTTTCCTTGACCCCCCTAGATTTGCTTGGGCTACTTGTTCGCCCAACCCTTGCCATATCTCTAGAAAACCTTTTTCATAATCTAAGAACGTAGGCTCTTTCTTTAATTCATTAATCTCTGCGTATTTCGCTTTTGCTAATTTTAAAAATTCTTCTTCTTTCATTTTTTGTATTTTTATCTTAAGTTAAGCTTTTTTGTATACGAAGATTTGGTTTGCGCCCAATGATAACTAAAAACAAACACAAAGGAAGGTTTTGGTTTTCTTTCCGGAAGGGAGCACATATAATAATAACGCAATAACCCCTACGATAAAAATAAGTATGCTTTGAATAATGATTGATGTTAAATCCATTTAGCAATAGCTTGTGCAGCTAGTATCTGCAAATTTGGATAAAATAAAGAAAGGTCGTAAAGTTAAGTACCATGCAAAACTTACGATCTAGCGATTTCGTACGAGAAGCCGAATTTAGACTCCCTGTACAAAATCACCGCTCCTTTTTTATGGTAAAAAAATCTTTGAAAAATGTTTTAGATTAAAAAACAGGAAAGAAAGTTATGAATAATCCTGCTGCAATTCCTCCGAGAATAGGACCTACAACGGGAACCCAACTATAGGCAAAGTCTGAATCTCCTTTCCCTGGTATTGGCAATATAGCGTGTGCAATTCGAGGAGCTAAATCACGAGCAGGGTTTATAGCATAACCTGTTGTACCACCTAAAGACAAACCTATACCCCAGACAAGACCTGCTACCATGAGCGGGCCCAAGTCTGCTGACATCTCCCCTGCAAAAATGGCAGCGACACCCAATACAAGTACAAATGTTCCAATGACTTCACTTACTATATTCCACCCAGCGTGACGGATAGCTGGTCCAGTAGAAAAACAGGCTAACTTAAGTCCTGCATCTTCAGTAACTTTCCAATGTGGTCCAAAATGGAGAAAAACAAGAATTGCCCCAACGAAGGCTCCTAAACATTGAGCTCCGATAAACGGTAAGACGCTTGAAAAGTCTCCACTTGAAACGGCAAAGCCTATTGTAACTGCGGGATTTATATGTGCGGGCGCACCAAAAGCCAAGGCTACAAATACTCCGACAAGCACGGCAATTGCCCATCCCGTTGATATGACCATCCATCCGGCATCTTTAGCTTTAGAGTCCGTTAAAAGTACATTGGCGACAACACCGTTGCCCAGTAAAATCAAAATCATTGTTCCAAAAAATTCTCCTAGTAAAATGTTGATTTCCATAATAGTTGTTTTTAATTAGTTAAGTTTAAACGATTAGTTAAGTTTTTCTAAACCACTAACAAGCTGTTCTATCTTTCGAATATACTATAATATCAGTATTAATTATCGCGCAACTTAATTTTTCCAAATTATGTGTTTGAAACTTTCTATTTGATTCATATTATGTTTCATTTAGGCTAAGCTTAGTATCGAACGATGATTACAAGAATAGCAGAATGGGTAAGGCCAAATATAAATGAGTGGAAACAAGGTAATTTGCAATCTTGATATGCTATTTATATTTGGATGATATTTACTTTAGTATTACACTAAAAATAATTCCCCCCTTCTCTTTGTCGGTCACATAAAAAGACAAGCTACCCTCTCCTACCTCTCTTTCAAAATACCGCCCCCATTTTTGAAGGCCACTTTCAGCAATCATACGATCAGAAGACGTTGCCGAAACATGGAGTACATACAGCTGCGCCTCAAAAGCAGCAGCCCAATCCAGCAGGTATTGTATGGTCTTTGTATCGTCTATTCCGAAATCAGTAGTCAATACGATTCGGTTTATAGAAATCTCCTCCGACTTTTCCGGAATCAGTAACACAGGGTAGCTTAACTGGTCAATCATATGAAGAGACAGATTGCCAAATAATGCAGATGCATATGATGTGAGTACCGAAACGTTTTTAAAGGCAGCTGAAAAAATGTATCAACTAGAACATCTGGATTATTATCCGCTGTGGTTATTCCTTATTGCTCGTAACAATTGTAGGGATTTCATGAGGGGCCGTAAAAAGAATCAGACTGTATATTTAGATGGTCAGTCTGGGTTGATGGCCGAAGAATCTGACCATGAAGCAATCATTAAAAATGAAAGGAGATTCGAACAATTGGAGTATTGGATGGATAAAATAGCACCGGACGCAAAAAAATTACTTACTGAAAAATATATAAATAAGTACTCTATAATTGAATTGGCTACACAGCATAGCATATCTCCATCCGCGGTAAAGATGCGTTTGAGCAGAGCTAGAGATATGGTTAGCCGGATGGTAGTATAATCAGCTAAGTACTTTTTTAATAGTGACCTTTTTACGAATTATTGTCATTGCTATTAATTCAAATAAAAAATATCATTATGAAAAGAATAGCTACCATTGTGTTCCCATTTCATTATCAGAAAAATAACAAGAAAAGATATCTCAAAGCACTTAAATTGGCAGAACAATCAAATGCGAAAGTCATTTTCTTTACCAGCCTTCCCAAGCAATCCTTTGAAGCAGACCTTGATAAGGTTTATCATCATTTACTAGAGCTCTTTGGTTATTTTCAAAGCCATTATTATGGATGGAAAAAATTGAGTTTTCCTACGGAGAGAATTGTGGAAAAAGGAGATTTAGAAACGACATTAAACCATTTTATGCAGACCAATCAGCAAGAAGACCTTCTAATAATCCCATTTGATTAAAACTAAATTTACTATTGTCCAAGCTCAGACCTATTTGAAATTAACATTCAAATGGGTCTTTTTTGTTCTCCCCCATCCAATTATTCTTAGTCCTATAAATTAATAGCTCATATGTCCCCGGTTCCTTAGACTTATCTTTACCAAGCATCTAGTCTGTATAAGGATTCTATCCTCTCGTAACTTTAAGTATGGTTTTCCAAGAATTCAATATCTTTTGATAGTTGAAACAGATCAGAGCGAATTAACATATGCCAATAAAAATCTACATAGTAGACGATCACAAAATATTCCGAGATGGTATCTCTTCTCTGATTTCATTTGAAGAAGAGATGGAAGTGGTAGGCTCCGTACAGGAATTTATGGCGGATATTAAAACCCATGAACCTGATGTTATTCTAATGGATATCTCCCTACAAGATGGCTCTGGTACGGATGCCACAAAATGGTTAAAAGAACAAAACATAGACGGCAAAGTGCTCATTCTTTCGATGCATCGGGAGGAGAAATATGTCAAGAAAGTTTTAGAATGTGGAGCTGATGGCTTTTTGTTGAAAGACGCTGGAACGAAGGAAATGTTGAATACCATTAAAACCGTATATCAGGGAGATAACTTTTACAGCCATGAGATTATGCAGTCTCTCGTCAAACAATTAACTAATAGAAAAACAGCTACGAAGGATCTCACTGGAGAACAATTATCAAAAAGGGAAATGGAGGTTTTAAAATTGTTTGCCGAAGAAAAAAGTAATCAGGAGGTAGCTGATGCCCTTTTCATTAGTACCCGAACCGTCGATACCCACCGACGTAATATGCTGGATAAATTACAACTCAAAAATAACGCGGGACTAGTCAAACATGCCTTGCGTATTGGTTTGATTGAATTGTAGTAATAGCTATTTTTTTCACAGCGATGACTTTGAGTTATACAATAGTTCCGTTGCTAAAGCTACTAGTCTAGGAACTCCATACGATATTGAATTTCGAATTTGCATTCCCAATATGAATGGATGGCAACTTGTATATGCTATTAGGAATAAGTTTGGAGGAAAAATAAAAATTGTAGTCGGGACTGGTTGGGATATTGACGAGAAAACTAATAATGAATTTGATCCTTTATATAGGATACCGGAATAGCCGCATACTCTGTAACGGTAGCGTCTGGAAAGTCTTCTGAGATTGATTCAATTACTACCGAAGGGACTTTTTCTTTTTTCACTTTCATTCTAAACAATTCTGTTTGAGCGAAAGAAGTAGCTGTAGTTAATACCGCTAATAAGAATAGGAAAATCTGTTTGTTCATTTTAAATATATTTTTAGGAATTAAAAATTGGCAAATCGCTTTTTGGGACGACTTGTGTTTGAATTTCCCCAATGACTAAATGTTAAAACTTGGTAAGGTACTGTACACTTTTTAAAAACAAACTTTCCTTTAGCCACTATGCCCGCGGGCGGCGGCTCCCCTTTAGGGGCAGGGGATTGCGTGGGCAAAAAGTGTACAGTACCTTAAAAACTTGGTCACTATTATTATTAAAATGTATTTCTTCAGATCCATAACAAACAAAAAAAGACGGGCAGACTGCAAAGCTGCAGCTGCCCGTTACCAAAAAAACCAAATGAAAACTTCTTATAATGGAATGGTGTACGAGTACACCTAATTATTATTTTAAAAAAATTGCTTCTCAATTTAACTTTCACAACAAGAACTGTAATTCATGGTTCCGGTCACTTTTTAATAATGTAAGGAGCCAGAGATTAATAAGGTTCTGATTTAGACGCAGTAGATTTTGTGCTGACCGAGGCAAAAAAATTGAGCATAGCCGTAGATACACGATATTTTTTTAACGAAGGACAGTGCAAAATCTACAAGTATAAATAGGAAAGTTATTATTCACTGACTCCTAAGGTCTTTTAAAATCTATTTTATTTAATTAACAATCCAATAGCAGAATGGTTAATTTTAATCACCCTTTTAATAAACATTTAACCAAATAGAATGAAAACTATCTATCCGTTCCTCTTTCCCAGAATAAAACTTTTCTCTAGAAAAATCTCTAAAAATTAATTTGTACTTCGATAAATCACGAGTAGATACGGCAACATCAATAGATGGGATAGGACACTGAATATCCATCGCGAATTGCGAAGTCCACTTTCCAGTTTAATTTCTTTCCACATTTCGCTACCGAGATTTGGTGCGGTTTGAACAATCCCCTTTTTGACAAAACCTGGAAAACCAACAGAAATATGATCATACGTTTTAAAATTGGCGACCAGTTTTTTAATGGTCGCTATTACATTTTTCGGACTTGCAGTATGAGGTGTTACTATAGACTTATATTCCTCTACTTTTTCTCCCGCATGATTTAACACGGTGGCTTTAATATGACTTCCACCAATATCAATACTGAGTATTTTGGAAATGGGTTGACTGTTCTTCCTAAATAGATTTTTTAATAGCGAATCTAATTCCTGCTCTGTTATTTTAGAGTAGATATCAAGACGCTTCTATTCAATGACTAAAACTATTTTTTTGGTCACTATAAAATTCGTCTTAGCGTTAGTGATCATTAGAGTTTATTAAAAAAAATAGTGACTTATTTTTCATTCTCAGTCATTAGGTAAGCTCACTTCTATAAAATGAGTTTGCTTTTTTTATTAACCATCAAAAACTATAATCATGAGTTTACAAAAGAAATTTATTAAGTCGAAAAAAGTATGTAAAGTTACTTTCGCTTTGCCGGAAGACGCCGCCCAAGGTGCTAAAGAAGTTAAACTACTCGGTGATTTCAACAGTTGGAAAAAACCTACGGGAGTCCCCATGAAACTGACTGATGGACATTTCAAGACTTCCATTGAATTACCAATTGGACAAGAATACCAATTCCGCTATTTGTTTGATAATAAACAATGGGGAAACGATCATGCTGCCGACAAATACGTACCAACCCCTTATGGTGTAGACAATTCTGTCGTAGTGGCCATGGAAAAGAAAGCTACCAAATAACTGATCTTTGGTATACTTCTAGTAAACTTGTTCAATAGTAGTTATTACACCTGACACCCCGCATTTGAACAGGTTTACTAATTTTTTATTTAGTTACATTTCAAATGAACATAGTGAAGTGATTGATGAATTGAGCCACAGTATAAAAGAACATGAAAAGCAATTATCAAAATTTGCAGAGGAGCATCCCGTTGCCATCAATCGACGAAAATTTGAAGGCCATTCCAGTCATCGGGGATGATATGGAAACACAGCGTAAACTTCGCCAGGAGATGAAAAATAAATTTTTTATCTTTTCCTCCTTCATCCCTAAGTATTACACAAAAAATAATTATAAATAAACCTAAATTTAAAAAATAATGAAAGAAGTAAATCGATATTCTGATCCTGAACTCGACTTGTTCAAGATTCATATTGAGCAAACGATAGAGAAGGTGAAAAATAACCTTCAATTCCTCATCGATCAAATAAATGACATTAGTGAAAACAATGGTAATGAAGGAGACTGGATGGATGATAGCTCCACAAGTATGGATAAGGAAATGCTGAACATCATGGAAGGCCGTCAACGGAAACATCTTTGGGATTTGGAAAAATCGCTGGACAGAGTCAAAAATAAAACTTATGGTATTTGTATTGTTACAGGAGAGGTAATTGATAAGAAACGGCTGATGGCTGTGCCGACTACTGCTAAATGTTTGGCTGCTAAGTTGGGGTGAAAACAAAAGTAGCAAAAGAGTCTTAATGCACACTAAAGAATAACTAACCGATTTATACTTGTTGTTTTTTCCCTGCTCTTCTTAGTATTTTATATTGAATAAATTTAAACGCTGCGGTGTAGTTAAAGTCGACGACACGTTCAAAGAAGGTGCCGTCTAGTACAACTAAAAACCAAATATGTTTAGCCTTACCCCGATTAGGGATAAAGGGAGAATAAATGTCATATTAAATCCCTGTGATACAGATGAAATACATTATTAGTATAAAGAAAAGTGATTAAGTATTAGTATTACACCAAAAATAATTTTCATTTAACTATTAAGAAAAATGGAGTAGTGACAAATCCTGTAGTTCAAATTTATCATTTACCGGTTTGTTTTTATAAACAATGGTTCTCTGCGGGAATGGAATTCCAATACCTTCTTTATCAAATCGTTTTTTAATACTTTCGAATAAATCACAACTTAGTACAAAGCCGTCCGATGAATCTTTCGCCCATGCCCAGACACGCAGATTAACGGAACTTTCATCAAATCCCAGCATACGTACAATCACTTCAGGAGTACCGTTTTTAAGTTCTTCTTCCGTTCGGGGATCGACATGAAGTGGATGGCGGAGTAATTCTTCTTCCATGATTTTTTTCGCCAGATCAACATTACTGTCATGACTAATACCGACGTCAATAAATCTACAGAGTTTTTCCTTGGCAAAATCTGAGTTAACAATTATTTCATCGCTTACTAGCGAATTTGGAATGACGATTCTTTTATTTTCAAAATCTCTGATCACGGTATGTCGGAGGGTTATATCTTCTACTATACCTATGAACTCCCGAATTTTCACTTGATCATTTATCCGAAATGGTTTGAAGAGAACGACAAAGACACCGCTGACAATATTGCTCAGCGCATGCTGTGAGGCAAAACCAAGAGACACCGCCAATATACCCGCACCTGCTAATAATGAACTGGCAAGTGTTCTAAATTCTGGTATAGAATAAATGGCAATACTGAATCCGACAATATAAACAAGGATATTAATGAAATGTCTAAAAAATTGATAATTAGTCGGATCGCTATTCATATCGGCTGTAGATCGTCGGATGAGTCGTCCAAAAAAACGATTTAAGAGGTAGGCCACCACAATAGTGACCAGCATGATTCCTATAACTGTGCTGGAGTAAATGAAAGTCTCTTTCATAGTTCTAACCTTTAATATTTTAATTTTAAAAAACCTACAAGTCTGCATGCGACTAAGCTAATTTTTCATTGTTGCTAAGGAGTCAGTGAATAATAACTTTACTCTTTTCAAATATAATACATTCCGTGATCAAGAGAAGCCCGACAATAGAAGCGGCATTTTCCAGTGCAATTCGAGTTACTTTTGCTGGGTCGATAATACCGGTTTGGAATAGGTTTTCATATTTTTCAGTTTGGGCATTATAGCCAAAATCTGCTGTACCAGCTTTTACCTTTTCGATAACAACAGCACCTTCTTTTCCTGCATTTTTAACAATTTGCATTAAGGGTTGCTCCAATGCCTGTTTGATGATAGCGATGCCCGTATTCTGATCTTCGTTTTCACCTTTCAGATTTTCAATCGCCGAAATACTTCGGATATAAGCTACTCCACCCCCCGGTACTATTCCTTCTGCTACAGCTGCTTTGGTCGCATTCAATGCATCATCAACCCTATCTTTTTTCTCCTTCATTTCCAATTCGCTACCAGCACCTATCGAAAGGATAGCCACACCTCCCGAAAGTTTTGCCAATCTTTCTCGCCCTTTTTCTTTCTCGTAATCAGACGAGCTACTTTCGATTTGCCTTCTTATTTGCTTGATGCGGTTGGAAATATTTTCTTTTTCTCCGAGGCCATTTACAATAGTTGTATGCTTTTTATCTATTAAGATTTTTTCTGCTTTTCCTAAGTCAGTTAAGTTTACATTTTCAAGCAAAAAACCTTTTTCTTCAGAGATCACCGTTCCACCTGTTAAAGCGGCCAAGTCTTCTAGTCCTTCTTTCCGTTGCGCTCCAAATCCAGGAGCTTTGACGGCTGCAATGCTCAACGAGCCTCTTATTTTGTTTACGACCAAAGTAGTTAATAGCTCTTCTGAAATATCCTCTGCAATTATTAACAAAGTGTTGCCGGATCGCGCTGCTATTTCAAGGATTGGTAATAACGCTTGAAGATCATCTATCTTCCCATCGTAAAACAAGAGATGGGCATTTTCTAATTCCACGCTCATCTTTTGGGCATTGGTTATAAAGTAAGGAGAAAGATACCCGCTCTCCATTTGTATGCCCTCCACCAATTTCATGGTCGTTTCTGTCCCTTTGGCTTCCTCTACCGTAATGACACCATCGTTGCCTACTTTCTCCATCGCTATGGCTATCAGTTTGCCAATAGTTGTATCGCCATTAGCAGAAATGGTAGCGACCTGTTCGATTAATTGAAAGTCGTTCCCAATCTGTTTGGATTGTTTTTTCAAGTTAGCTACCACCAGCTTTACCGCCTGATCAATACCTTTTTTCAAATCCATTGGGTCAGCTCCAGCAGTTACGTTTTTCAATCCAATACTCATAATGGCTTGTGCAAGAACGGAAGCGGTAGTCGTTCCATCTCCTGCTTTATCAGCAGTCAAGGAGGCGACTTCCCTAATCATTTGCGCACCCATGTTTTCGGCAGGATGAAGTAGCACAATTTCTTTAGCAACGCTCACTCCATCTTTAGTAATAGAAGGGGAATCAAATTTTCTTTCTAAAACCACATTACGACCTTTAGGTCCTAAGGTAACTTTTACGGCATTTGCCAAAGCGTCTACTCCTTTTCTTAATGCCTCTCTGGCCTTACTACCTGAATAAATTTCTTTTATCATACTGATTACATTTTTTTAAAAGGTGACTATAATCATGACTTCATAACAGGCTATCAAAATGATCACTTTTGATATTAATTAACGGCATTTCAAACCGCCTCCCGATCGAATTACCCGAATGGGCAGAAGTAATGATAAATTTTTCTCATTCCAATAAGTTGGATTTATCATTAGACTTTATTTCAAATAGAATGGTACGGTCGGCCGGAAACCGAACACCCGAAACCGAATAACCTCTATTACATAGACCAAAAATTAGCTAAAGGTCACTTGCTTTAAGGATATTGTTCAAATATTAATTTTCAGATACAAGAGAGAACCATTCTTTCCTAAGTGATAAGAAATTGATTATAAGCCGTTGGGCTTCAAAAGTCTATTGTTCCATCCAACCCCGGCAAATTAAAACTCCCCTTATTACAACCAAAAGAAGCTTCTCCATCTTCCTCAATATCAGCATCCCCTCAATTCCCAACAGATACGATTTCTCATTCCGGAAATTTAGATAGTTCCCTGCATTCAAGGTTCAAATAATGCGACAAGAACAAAATGTAGCCTTTTTGTTGTAAACGCGCCTCGGCAACAAGTCTGATACGTTCCTTAAATGAAATAGAGCGGGAGGTTACCATCCCAAGATATAAGCAAAAATCAAAGGTGCTACAATGGTTGCATCTGATTCAATCATGAATTTCGGGGTGTCCACTGCCAATTTTTCCCACGTAATTTTTTCATTAGGTACTGCGCCAGAGTACGAACCATAGCTTGTGGTAGAATCACTAATCTGGCAGAAATACGACCAGAAAGGGGTGTTTTCTAATGCCATATCTTGTCGCAGCATTGGAACGGTACATATCGGAAAGTCTCCGGCAATCCCGCCTCCAATTTGAAAAAAGCCAACCCCATTACTTCCAGTATTTTCGATATACCAATCTGCCAAATACATCATGTATTCTATCCCTGATTTTACAAGAGAAGGTTTTAATACCCCCTGCATACAGTGGGCAGCAAACATATTACCTGTAGTGGAGTCTTCCCAGCCAGGAACGATAATCGGAATATTTTTTTCGCAGGCAGCTACCATCCAAGAGTCTTTTGGATCGATCTGCATAGATCCGTCTAATGCACCGCTTCTAATGATTTGATAAAGGTATTCATGAGGAAAATATCGAGTTTTATTTTGCTGTGCATTAGTCCAAACATCAATCAATTGTTTTTCAATTCTTCGCATAGCTTCCTCTTCAGGAATACAAGTATCAGTGACTCGGTTAAAGTGTTGATCCAATAAATCCTTTTCATCCTGAGGGCTAAGGTCACGATAATTGGGGATTCGTTTGTAATGATCATGTGCGACCAGGTTAAAAATATCTTCTTCGAGATTAGCACCAGTGCAAGTGATGATTTGAACCTTGTCTTGTCGAATCATTTCGGCAAGTGACAGTCCCAATTCCGCGGTACTCATCGCACCCGCCATTGTGACCATCATTTTATTTCCACTTTCTAATTGTTCATTATAAGCCTTAGCCGCATCCACCAGAGATGCCGCATTGAAATGCCGATAATGTTTTTCTATAAAATCTGTGATTGGTTTATTCATTAGAGTTGAAGTTTGTATTCTTCCTTTATTTTAAGTTCGTAAACATCTTTTCTCCGATCTTTCAAATTTCGGACAGATCCAAAATTATGTAACTCCAAAAGTAAGTTAATGTCAACATCTGCAATAAGTGTCATCTCCGTATTGGGAGTCGCCTCTGCTTTGATTCCATTGGTTGGGAATGCAAAATCTGATGGTGTAAATACTGCTGATTGAGCAAATTGAATGTCCATATTATTTACTTTGGGTAAGTTTCCAACACAGCCTGCAATAGCTACATAGCATTCATTTTCAATAGCTCTAGCCTGAGCACAACTCCTAACACGCATATATCCATTTTGGGTATCCGTGAGAAAAGGAACAAATAAAAGTTGCATTCCCTGGTCTGCTAATAGCCTCGATAATTCTGGAAATTCTACATCATAACAAATCAAAATTCCAATCTTTCCGCAGTCCGTATCAAAAGTTTTAATTGCATTTCCTCCAATCATCCCCCAACTGTTTTTTTCAGAAGGTGTAATGTGAATTTTCTCATAACGTTCCGTTGTCCCATCTCTTCTACACAGATAACCGACATTTAATAAATCACCATTTTTTTGGATTTCAGGCATAGAGCCTGTTATAATGTTTACATTATAACTGATCGCAAATTCAGAAAATTTATTTCGCAGTTTTTCTGAGTATGAAGCTAGTTTACGAATAGCCTTAGCAGAAGAAAGGTCATTATAAGGAGCCATCAGTGGAGCATTAAAAAACTCTGGAAACAAGACAAAATCACTTTGATAATCACTTACTGCATCTATAAAATACTCTGCTTGTTCTAAAAACGTTTCGAAGCTTGGAAAATGCCGCATTTGCCATTGAACCAAACCTAATCGAATGACTGTTTTTGTTGCATTTACCAAAACCTCTTTTTCTTGATAATAGATATTATTCCATTCCATCAGTGCAGCATATTCTAAAGATGCTTTATCGCCTGACAAGTAATTGGTTAGAATTTTTCTAACATGAAAATCATTTGATAACTGAAAACTAAGAACAGCATCATGAATTTTACGTTGTTTAACCTTATTGATATATTCTTTCGGTTTTAATTCTGCAGCATACTTACCATAACTGGGTAATCGTCCTCCAAAAAGAATAGATTGTAAATTTAAATTCTCGCAAAGTTCTTTACGAGCATCATAAAGACGACGTCCCAATCGCATTCCTCTGAAGTCAGGATGAATAAAAACATCAATACCATATAATACATTTCCATTGGGATCGTGGGTGTCAAAAGTGTAGTCCCCTGTGATCTGAGCATAGTCATGATTGTCTCCAAATAACTTATAATCAATAATCAGAGAAAGTGCACAACCAACAACTTGATCTTCAAAAAGCACGCAAAGTTGCCCATCAGGAAAGACATCAAGTAGTTTTTTAATGTGCTCTTCTTTCCAGTAGGAACCGGGCCAATTCTTATAGGCTTTTTGCATTGAATCTTTCAATCCAACGTAATCATCAATGTGTAAATTTCTTAACTCAATTGTTGCTAAGTCTGACATTTTTAATTTTTAATTTTAATTCTTAATCGTAACTATTCAGACGGAAGTCCGAAGACCGATTTTCCATCGAATGTAAAATCCACAGACTAAGGACTGCCAAACTCAAGGTTTGCATTAGTGGAAAACTTCGGACTTCCGTCTTCTGTCCACAGCTAAACTATACCCCACTGAACAGTTATCTTTAATTTTTAATTAATAACCTAAAATACGAAGCATATCTTCAGGCACTTGCTCTGCTCTGAATAATCTAGTTGTAAAATTTCCAGTATCATCCCTGTCAACAACAATATGTTTTGGAGAAGGGATCAGACAATGTTTTATCCCACCATAACCACTGATGGCTTCTTGATAAGCTCCAGTATGAAAAAATCCAATATAAAGTGGTTCTTCATCACTGTTTTTAATTTTTGGAAGATAAATCTGTTGATTAAGTTCTTCGGAATTATAATAATCTGAGTGGTCACAACTTATCCCTCCAATATTGACTTTAGAATATTCACGATTCCAATGGTTGATCGGTAATAAAATAAATTTTTCAAGAATACTCCATGCATCAGGGATGGTATTCATGAGACTATTATTGATGATGTACCAATGTTCTGAGTCGTTTTGTTTTTTATGTTCTAAGACAGAAAAAATAACAGCGCCACTTTCACCAACAGTATATTTTCCAAACTCTGTAAAGATATCTGGCTCTTCAATTTCTTCCCTTTCACAGGTTTCTTTTATATTCCTTACGACCTCATTCACGATGTATTTATAATCATACTCAAAACCAAGATTATTTTTAATCGGGAATCCACCTCCAAGATTGAGGGCTTTCATCGAAGGACATTCCTTTTTCAATTCCACGAAAATATTAAGCGCCTTTTGAAACTCCCCCCAATAATATAGATTGTCTTTAATGCCGGAGTCTACAAAGAAGTGAAGCATTTTTAGTTCAAATTTTTCGTTTCCCGCTATTTCATCTTTATAAAAGTCTAAAATCTTAGAAGGTCGAATACCTAATCGAGAAGTATAGTAATCAGATTGGGGTTGAAGATCCGTTGCCATACGGATTCCTATTTTTATTTTTGACTTTGTTTTTTCATATTCCTTTAGCTCTCGCATGCTATCCAGCACTGCAATTGAATTTTTAAAACCCATCTCATTAAGGAGCAAAATTTTAGAAATATAGCTTTCCGTTTTATATCCATTATGTACCAACACCGTAGATTTTAGAACCTTGCCCTGCTCATGAAGCTTTAGGATCAAGTCAATATCAAAACTTGAAGAGGTCTCTATATTTACTCCGTATTTTAGAGCTTCACTTATTACATGCTCAAAGTGACAACATTTTGTACAGTAACAATAGTAGTACTTACCTTTATAACTATTTGATCGAATTGCTTTATTAAACCAATTATTTGCTTTTTTGATTTGATCTCCAATCTTAGGCAAATAAGTAAGGCGGAATGGAGTACCATATTTGTCGATTAAGTGTTTAATGGAAACACCATTAAAGAACAAATGTCCATCTCTTATATCAAACCCTTCTTGTGGGAAATAATAAGTCTGATTGATTAAATCGAAATAAGTGTTTTTCATCTTAATATTCGGATAATTATGCTAAAAAAATACAATACTACATCTCGATTCTGAAGAGAATCTGAATATTTGGCGAAAGTCATCAGCGTCTTTAGCAAGCAGCGAACAACCGTTACCAACAGGCTACAGAACCTCCAAATCTCCCTAAGGAGTCAGTGAATAATAACTTTCCTATTTATACTTGTAGGTTTTGTACTGTCCTTCGTTAAAAAAATATCGTGTAGCTACGGCTATGCTCAATTTTTTTGCCTCGGTCAGCACAAAATCTACTGCGTCTAAATCAGAACCTTATTAATCTCTGGCTCCTAAGCCTCCAAGTCCTTAGTAGATAATTCATCCATATCCACATAATCCTCCTCATCCTCTCCTTCTGAATCCCCCAAAATCTTCTTCACCGAACCCACCTTAATAGTCGCCCCAATCCTCGAAATAATCGCCTTCGACTTAAGCCCATTACTAACCTCCACTACCCCCCTTTTTTTGTTCTTTACAAGCGAAGTTACCCCACCTGTCTTAGCAGCCAAAGACTTCGTAGTCGTCGGCACTGCCATCAATCGTTTCGTATCGATCTTCTCCCTCGTAACAATACAAAGACCATAGGTCCTATTTTTGATTCTCACCAGCGCCTTGTCCAAATCCCAAATATGCCTCCGTTGACGGCCTTCCATAGTATTCAGCATTTCCCTAGTCGTACTCGAAGAACTACCATCCATCCAATCCCCCTCACCGCCACCATTTTCCCCGAGGTCAGTTAATTGATCTACGAGGTACTGAAGATTGATTTTGTCCTTCTCCATCATTTGCTCAATACGTATTTTGAACAAGTCGAGTTCAGCGTCAGAGTACCGTATTACTTCATTCATTATTTTTAAATTAAGGTTTAGTTTAAAATTTATTAGCAGAAGGACTGGTTTCTTCTAAAAGGTCACAAAGTGAATGTGACCTAAATCAAGTCTAGTGTCTTTCCTATATTAATCACATTTTCAATGAAAAAGATTCTGTTTCCGACAGCCTAGTCCCCTGCTGCTAAAAATACCTGGTAATACGCTTTACAACTAGCCAATCATTTCGATGCAGAAATGACCCTTTTGCATGTCGTCGATAGTGCTGAAGTCAAAATAGATAAAGCCCCTGAGCCCTAGTAATTAAAGAATAAACCTAGATTATTATAAATATATATAACCTGTTTTCGTTTCGTTTTTTTTTAGTTGAAGCGGGTGCTTGGCGCGCCTGCTTCTTTTTTTATTGCCACTCTTATTCCTTTTAAAAAGCGGAGGTTTTATAATACGACTCTTCAAAGGTGACCTTTTCAAATACTACGGTCCTTATAGAAACCTTTAATTCAATCAAAATAAAACAAATACTATTTCCAACAGCTTACATCACACATTCAAATATAGTTTTATCATTTTATTACAATTAAAACACAAAAAACATGGTGAATTATTTTTCTGGCAGTTTACTGACGTTCTTATTCGTAGTGCTGCAAATCGTTGGGGTACAGGCCCAAAGAGATATACCTAAAAATATCGAAGAGCTCATTGATGATTTATATCCCGATGCAGCGCAAATTCAGTACGAATCCGATGGAGATGACCGAACCATTTACCTTCTTGACAATGGCGAAGATGTAGAAATAATTTTCCAGGAAAATGAAGGTTGGTTTCAAATAACTACTTACGTTTCCTTTGAAAATTTGCCTAAAGCTGCTCGGGGGTTTATTGAGGAAGAATACCCGGATCAAAAAGATTATACAACCATTATTCGTGTGAAAACGAGAACTGACACAGGGTATACCGTAAACTTCGAAACAGATTTAAAAATGATAAATCTGACCTTTGATGAGTCTGGCAATCTCTTAGAAAGAGAGGTCGATGATATTGATGAAGATTAAATCACATCCCTTATGTAAATCGGTATCCTTATTAAAAGAGATACCGATTTGCATAAGGTATAATTTATAAATAATGAAAAAAAAACTAAACAAAACCAAAAACACTGGAACCGGCAAAGATCGTTTTACGGAAAACCGTTCCACGGAAGACGGAGCACGAAGAAAAAAACTACAGCCTTTACCTAAAGAAAAGTTTAGGCAAAATCTCCGTGATGAGGAAGAGGATGAGGATGAGGATGAGGATGAATAAAAAATAATTGCTAAGTTAATATACACTTTTTGCCCACGCAACCTCCAACCCCTAAAGGGGAGCCGCCGCCCGTGGGTATAGTGGCTAAAGGAAAGTTTGTTTTTAAAAAATGTACAGTAGTTTAAATAATTGCTTTTTTTAGGATTGTAAATTAACCCTTTTCCTCTCTCCTTTTAAGGTTCATCCCTAAGGGGTTAAAAATCAATAATAATGGAAGTTAATTGTTCTGTAATAATGGAGGATTAATTTGATATGAGTCTAAGCTAAGTGCACTGGAAATTAAGTT
>JBLFZF010000065.1:0-17367 GCA_047610145.1 Salibacteraceae bacterium
GCATATTAAATAAAATCTTACTAGAGAATGAAAAAGTAGATCAATATAGAAATATGCGAACGGTTCATTTTGGTCCAACTGGAGTTATGGTGGGAGTGGACATACATTTTAAGGCTAATTTCGGATTAATGGAAATTGAATCTGAAATTGTGAAAATTGAAGCGGCAATTAAAAGTAGTTTACCCGTTGTTCGGTATGTGTTCATTGAAGTTAAACACATGGAATCTTGGGTAGCGTAATGACTTTTTTAACAGAAGAAATAACGTTTCCCGAAAGTAAATGGGCCAGTCCTGATGGTATTCTAGCTATTGGAGGTGATTTAAGTTGCGCACGTTTATTAAAAGCATATTCTTTGGGTATTTTCCCTTGGTATAATGAAGGTTCAGAGATTTTATGGTGGACACCAGACCCTAGGTTTGTGTTGTTTGTAAATGACTTGAAAGTTTCAAAGTCAATGAAACAAGTTCTTCGTTCTTCAAAATTCACGGTCACTTTTGATACCCAGTTTTTAAAAGTGATAAAAAATTGCAAAAAAATTAATAGAACAGATCAAGACGGAACATGGATCACGCAAGAAATGGAAAACTCTTATGTGAAATTGCACAACTTAGGTCACGCACATTCGGTAGAGGTCTGGGAAAATAAAGAGCTTGTTGGTGGCTTATATGGCGTATGTATTGGAAAGATGTTTTTTGGGGAGTCTATGTTTGCCAAAGTTTCAAATGCATCTAAGCTGGGATTCATTACTTTGGTAACCAGTTTAAAAGAAAAAGGCTTTGAAATAATAGATTGTCAAGATTATACGGCCCATTTAGAATCATTAGGGGCGCGTGAAATTCCTCGGGTAGGTTTTGAAGAAATCCTTAAAAAAGAGATTGATAAATCATCGGAAATAGGGAAATGGACAAGCTGGTTTGACCTCAAATAAAAAGGCCGCTAAGTAGTAAACTTAACGGCCTAGTTAATTAGCTTAAAGTGGCTAATTAATTTTTCATGTGTACCACGGTTTGTGGGAATGGAATCTCAATATTAGCTGCGTCTAAGGCAACTTTACAATTTTCTAAGTTTTCGAAAAATGCAGGCCAGTATTCGTTAGGGTCAACCCAAAAGCGAATAGATAAGTTGACTGAGCTATCTCCAAGTTCAGAAACTAATACTTCTACATTTTCATTAGACATTATTCTTTTGTCTTTAGCTAGTTCGCCTAGAATTACCTCACGTGCATTTTTAATATTCGCATCATAAGAAATACCGATGGCCAATCTTGCTTGTACTTTATCTGCACTAGAGTAGTTAGTCACACTAGAACTTCCAACGGCACTATTAGGAATAATAATTAAACGGTTTTGAGGAGAGCGTAAAGCGGTGACAAAAATTCCAATTTCCTCAACAGCGCCCATATGGCCGGCAGCATCAATAAAGTCACCGACTTTAAAAGGTCTGAAAATTAATAGCATAACCCCACTTGCAAAGTTAGAAAGTGTTCCTTGTAAGGCTAAACCAATTGCTAAACCTGCGGCTCCAAATATGGCCATAAACGACATGGTGTCGATACCTACTTGCCCGGCAACTAATATGAATAAAGCAAATTTCAAAGTCCAAGACATTAGGTTATGTAAGAATGGTCTTAAAGTGGCATCGAGCCCTCTTTTTTCCATCATTTTATCAATTCCGCTAGTTACTGTAGAAATAACTTTTAGTCCAACCCATAAAATAGCCAAGGCTATCAGAAATTTAGGGGCATAATTGATTACGTAATCAATACCTAGTTCGATGTAATACTTAAAGTTCATAGTTTTTAATTTAATAAAATTTTAACATTTTTTACAAAATTCGGTTATTTTAGTATAAAACCAACTTTTACTGAGTCAAATTGTGAGGTAATACTCAATTTTAGGGGTGAAGATAGAAAAAACTATTTCCTTTTATGGATCGGGAATTTTGAGAGTAGGGAGGAAAGATTACTTTTATTGCAGATTAAATAATTGGAATGATCGAATTAGAAATAGGGAAGCGAACTATAATAAACTTACTTGAAAAAGCGGCTGTTGCCTATAAAGAGGAAAGATATGTAAGTAGAAAAACAGATCAAGGTTGGGATTCTTATACCTATAATGACGTGAAGCAAAATGTAGATTATTTGTCAGCTACTTTGATAGAAAGAGGGGTGTCACCCGGTCAAAATTTTGCTATCCTATCAGAAGGTAGCCCAATGTGGGTAATTAGCGAATATGCAGTACTTTGTTTACGAGGTACTTCTGTGCCGCTTTCTGTGAAATTACTTCCTGAAGAAATTCCATTTCGTTTAAATCACTCCAATGCTCAAGGAATTTTCACGTCTAAAAATCATTTAACCAAAGTACTTTCTGTTATAAATGAAGTGGATGATCCTAATTTTAAAATCATCTTTATGGATGAGGACTTTGAATACTTTGAAATTGAAATGAAGAAGGCCGGTATTTCAATGAATCGTGGAATTCTGTTTTGGGAAGCTATTCGAAATGGTAAGAACGTTTTAGAACTTTATAAAGGCAGGTTAGCTGAAATTAAGTCGACCATTACAGAAAACGATACGGTAAATATTTCTTATACCTCCGGTACCACCGGTAATCCAAAAGGAATAATGCTGACACATGTTAATTATTACAGTAATGCCTTTGATGGAATTACTATGTTTAAGTTAAAGAAGGGTTTTAGAACACTCGTTATTTTACCGGTAGATCATTCGTTTGCGCATACTGTAGCTTTGTATGGAGCGTTGTTTAAAGCACTGGATTTGTTCTTTTTAGATACTAGAGGGGGCTTAACGAATGCGATAAAAAACATTCCCATAAATTTAAAGGAAGTTAAACCGCAATTTTTATTAACGGTACCTGCGCTTTCAGGCAATTTCATTAATAAAATGAAAGAGGGTATTGCAGAAAAGGGGAACATTATTAATGGTGTTTTTAAAAATGGGATCGAAGCAGGGTCACGAAGAAACGGTGATGGTTTTACTAAACCAGGTAAGGGAAAGCAAATGGTTACTTGGGCTAATTACGCTCTTGCAAAATCACTGATTTTCGGAAAGCTTGGAGATGTTTTTGGCGGAGAACTCGAATTTATGGTCGGTGGGGGAGCTTTGTTAGATCTAAAGCAACAACAGTTTTATAAGACAATTGGGATTCCTATTTTTCAAGGATACGGCTTGACAGAAGCAGCACCAATTATCTGTTCCAATACGCCCACGAGACATAAGTTGGGTACCTCAGGGTCGGTACTTCCAAGTATTGAATGTAAAATTATGCGCAATGGAACAGATAAAGCAGACCTAAACGAAATTGGGGAAATTGTTATTCGTGGAGAAAATGTAATGAAAGGCTATTACAATAATGAAGAAGCTTCTGGCTTAGCATTACGCGAGGGCTGGCTCTGGACAGGTGATTTAGGATACTACGATAACGATAAGTTTTTAGTCGTTACAGGAAGAAATAAAGCTTTACTAATTTCGGAGGATGGTGAGAAATTCTCTCCCGAAGGTATTGAAGAAGCCATTGTAAACTGTAGTGATATTTTTACACATGTGATGTTGTATAATGATCACAATAGAGTGACAACAGCAGTGGTCAGTATTGATCCAGCAAAAAAGTCAATGATTAGTAAGGGGTCTAAAGACAAAACGTACGCGTTAATAAAAGATCAGTTTCATGCTTTTATGAGAGATTCCTCCTATACAGAAGTTTTCCCTAAAAAATGGATACCTAAAGTATTTTTTATTGCCCCTGAGCCATTTACAGAAGCTAACTTAATGGTAAACTCTACATTAAAAATGGTGCGATATAAAATTACGGAAGGGTATCATAAACAGATTGACTTGATGAACTCTTCAGGTGGGGCAAAAAAAATTGATGAATTAAACCTAAAAACAATTGGTAAATAATATGAAGTATGTAATTCAGGTTATTGCCTTATGGCTAATTTCATTTACTGCTTTAGGACAAGTGGGTATGGAGTTACAGGTTCCTTCAATACTTGTAAAAGATGTGGTATGTTCTGTTTCTGTGGTTTTTCCTGCTGGGTATACGAAGGATATTCCCACCCATTTATTCGTTAATGGTATCGAATACACCAACGCTTCATTAGAAAAGGGAGTATTGAAATTTGACTTTGTTCCGGGAGATGAATCTAGTTTACAAGTTCGTATTAATAATGTAGTTTTAGAAGAGGAAATACATCCTATTCCATTAGGGTTATCCGTTCTACCTCCTTTAATTGCCATCTTGTTAGCGCTTCTTTTAAAGGAAGTGATTTCGTCTTTATTTATTGGAATTCTTTCGGGTACTTTAATTATGTCTGTTTACGGAAATGGACCTTCGGGGTTAGTTATTGGGTTTCTATCTACTATTGATACCTATGTGATGAATGCAATAAATGATTGGGCGCATATCGCGGTAATTGTTTTTTCTTTATCTATTGCAGGTGTGGTGAGTATTATTTCTAAGAACGGAGGTATGCTTGGTGTGGTTAACCGATTAGAACCGTATGCTAAAAATCCGAGAAGTGGGCAGTTTGTCATTTGGTTGATGGGAGTTCTTATTTTCTTTGATGACTATGCTAATACTTTGGTTGTAGGAAATACGATGAGACCTGTAGCGGATCGATTATTTATATCACGAGAAAAGTTAGCTTATTTAGTCGATTCAACAGCGGCTCCAGTAGCTGCAATTGCGTTTATTACTACTTGGATTGGAGCTGAACTAGGGTATATAGAAACTGGTTTAAGTCATCTTCCTGAACTAGATATTTCTCCCTATGGAGTGTTTTTAACCTCTTTACAATATGCCTTTTATCCTATTTTCACACTCGCTTTTATGTTAATGCTAATTTATAAAAAGCATGACTTCGGACCAATGTTAAAGGCGGAGTTGAAATCAAGAGAAAGAGCAAAAAATGCCAGTCTTTCTTTCCAAAAAGTAGGAGAGGTAAGCAATGAGTTTGTTGCAAAGGAAGGGGTGGTTCCTAGGTCTTTTAATGCCATAATTCCGATTGCCATTATCATCGTTGGGGCAGTTTGGGGTATGTGGGAAACAGGAACTTCCGCTACCGATATGGCGGAATTAGAAGGACAATCCTTTTTTAGAAGGTTATCTATAATTATTGGTAATTCTGATTCTTTTACGGCCTTGCTATGGTCTTCTTTAGCTGGGTTAGTTGCAGCCGTAATATTAACTGTTTCTCAACGAATTATGAAATTAGAGGAAACGATTGAATCTGGATTAGGTGGTTTTAAAACGATGATGCCAGCTATGATTATTTTGGTGCTAGCTTGGGCTTTGGCAGGTATTACACAAGATATGCATACGGCTCAATTTTTACAAGGACTTTGGAGTGAATCACTGTCGCCTGTGTTTATTCCAGCGGTAGTTTTTGTGCTGTCTGGTTTGGTGGCATTTTCTACGGGTTCTTCTTGGGGAACAATGGCTATTTTATATCCGTTATTGTTACCTGCGTCTTATCATGTAGCCATAGAAAATGGAATGGATCATGCCGATGCGATGATTATTTTTTATAATGTGGTTTCGGTAATTTTAGCCGGGGCTGTTTTTGGTGATCATTGCTCTCCAATTTCTGATACCACTATTTTAAGTTCATTGGCAACTTCTTGTAATCATTTAGATCACGTTAAAACACAAATGCCATATGCTGTAACCGTTGGGTGTGTAGCCGTTTTTATGGGGTCTATTCCTGCGGCAATGGGAGTATCATCTTTCATAACATTTCCATTGGGTTTATTAGTTCTTTACGGAATAGTTCATTTCTTCGGTAAAAGAACCGATTAAATTATTACGTCTGTAATTAGATATTGAGGTCGTAAAATTGGAGCAAATAAAATACGAATACAAACGAGGCGAGTAATACTAGGTTTTAAGTAAGGCTAAAGAATCCCTTCATCTTTTAGATACGAGATTAGATGGATAGCATCCTCTTTAACAGTAGAAGAAAAGGAATCAATAATTTTATCATAGGCAATGGATTGCGAATGCATCTTGATTATTTTAGAACGCATAGCAACAAACTTGTCTTGATTAAACTCCACTTTTCTTTTCGAAATACACACATCGCAAATACCGCAGTCTTTATGCGTTTCTACCTTTAAATAATCCAGTATAATAGTGTTTCGACATTGGTTCTTAGATTCTACCAAATGAATAAATGCATCTAATCGTTGATTAGATATTACCTTTAGGTTGTGATAGTTTTTGGGACTTATATGCAGGTTTTGGGGTAAAGCCACATCTTCTGTGAATGTGACCCAAGGGGTCTCTGTTTGTTCTCGATAAACAATTAATTCCATTTTGTGTAATTGATGAAAATGGTAGACTAATGTTTTGCGTTCTATTTGAATTCTTTGTGCCAATAAAGATTCATTGATCGTTTGAAAATCGTCAAATAATCCAGTATATGAACGGAGTAAAACTTCAATGCTCTTTCCTATCTTCTTATCTTTAATTCCATAATTGTATAACGCTTTTTGAGAAGTCGTAATAAAAACCCGAGAGGGTGTTCTTGCAGAATCAGAAAGGGAAATGTAACCTTCTTTTTCTAAGAACTTCATGCTACTATATACCTGAATAGGTTTGAGCTTATATCGTTTACATATTTCTGAAATTTGAAATGGAAATGATTTTCCTGCACCTGTACCGGGACTGACCAAATAGAAATTAATGAGGACTTTATATATATGTTTTATAAAGTCCAACTCTGGAAATGAAAGTTCTAAACGCGAACGTAAATCATCCAAATCGCTCGTGCTGTATAATAAGATAGCCCAAGCCTTTTCTCCGTTTCTACCTGCACGCCCCGCTTCTTGATAATAGGCCTCAATAGAAAGTGGTAAGCCTTGATGAACGACTAGTTTTACATCTGGTTTGTCAATTCCCATTCCAAAAGCGTTGGTAGCACACATGATTGGGTTTTGATTACTCATCCAGTTTAAGCGTGCTTTTTCACGATCTTTATATGTCATACCACCATGATAGTAATCGGCTCCAATACCTTCTGTCTTTAGCCATTGAGCAAATTCGCGGGCATCTTTACGGGTATAGGTATAGATAATACCCGATCCCATTTTCTTTTTTAGGATTTTTAAAATATGATTGGCTTTATTGTCGGTATTAATGAAGAAATAGGAAAGGTTAGGTCGAATAAAATTACCGGTAATAAACGACTCGTTTTTTAAACATAAGTTTAATCTGATATCTTCGATCACCTTTTCAGGGGCGCTAGCCGTTAAAGCTAATATTGGAACATCAGGTTTTATCTCACGTAAAACGGATAACTTAAGGTAAGATGGACGAAAGTCAAAACCCCATTGAGAAATACAATGCGCTTCATCAATTGCAAAAAGAGAAATAGTCATGTCTCTAAGCTTCTGCTGAAAAAGCTCTCCGCTAATACGTTCAGGCGAAACGTATAAAAACTTGTATTTGCCATATACCGCATTATCTAAGGCAATTTGAACCTCCTTATAATTCATGCTGGAGGTAATGGCAATAGCCGATATATTTCTTGATTTTAAATTCTCTACTTGATCGTTCATTAAAGCAATCAAGGGTGAGATTACGAGTACCGTTCCATCCATGACTAAGCCAGGAGCCTGATAGCAGATAGATTTCCCTCCTCCAGTAGGCAGGAGAGCTAAGGTATCGGTATTGCCCAAAATGCTTTCGACCACCCTTTTCTGGTCCGGCCGAAAGTCTGGATAGTTCCAATACTTTTGAAGTACTTGTCTCGCTTTATTAATCATTATTCGTAAAGTTACAATGGTATAAAACTAATAGTCTTTAAGTAGGGATGATGGCAAAAAAAAATCCGATAGAAGTAACTTTCTATCGGATTCAAAATATGTTTAAGCAACTTTATTCTAAAATAACTTTCGTAGAAACTAATTCAGAACCGTATTGAATCGTAATAAAGTAACTTCCTTTACTGTAAGATGTTAAATCAAAATCAATATTAGTGCTTTGAGAGTTCGCAGGAATATTCCTTGCCAAAATTTGTTTCCCAGTAACATCTCTAATAGTAATATCAACTTCGTTTTTAGAGATTTCAATACCTAAAGCAATTTTGAAAATTCCGGTACTTGGATTAGGGAATATCACGAAGTCTTGTGCTTCCAATACTTTATTAATAGATAATAAATTGACATTTATTCTATCTGTAGCGAAACAATCATTCGCATCGCGTGAGTATACCCAATAGGTTCCTGATATTAATCCAGTAAACAAACTATCTGCCTGATAATTCACATCATCTAAACTAAATCTGTGAGGAAGTGTGCCTCCTGTAGGTTGAAATAAGATAGCCGCATCCAAAGTGCTAGTTGCAGTTGGATTTGTAATGTCATAAGTCACTTCAAATAACTCTGGATTAACTATTTCAATAGGTGGAATATCAATCGTACAGTTGCTATCATCTTTTACATACACGGTGTATATTCCTGAGTCAAGGTTGGTATACAAGGCATTGGTGGTCCAGTTAACGGAGTCTAAACTGTAGCTGATGTCACCAGACCCACCTACAACTAATACTTCAATTCGGCCATTATTCATGTTGTTACAGGTGATTTGTTTAACAGAGTCAATTACTCTAAATGTATCTGGACCAATAATAGATACAGGTAAATAAGCGATACATTTCCCATCATTAATTCGAATGGTATGAGCACCAGGGGTGAGACCATTGAAAATAGAATTAGATTGAAAGAGACTGCTATCAAGACTATACATATAGTTTGTTGAAGTTCCTCTAATTCCTTGGACTTGAATAGAGCCATTGATTTCGCCTGGACAAGTAAAGTCTCCGAACGTAGTGGAGACCCCCGTTAAGCCGTTACACGTATCGGATAAAGAAAGGTGCGCTACTCGTGTTCTCCAAGAACTTGACGGGTTATATTCGCCCGTAAACCAAAACGTAGAATCATTAGAAGGATCAATAGTCATCGCTGCATAATCGCCATATCTATTGGCATTATTAGCGGCACTGCCTTCTACAATACTTTGTTCAGGGAGTGTCATTACTCCCGCAGGATCGTTAACGTTTCTACCAGTGAAGCGTAAAGAAGGATATATCGAAGTACTTGAAACGGAATATGCCATACAAATAGATCCATTTGAGTTTATTTCAATAGCTCCCATCCATCTGCTATCGGCACTAGGGGAATAGGTACCTTCTTGGTGAAGTACCCAATCGGTACTATCTGTTTTTCTAAACTCATACCATCGCATCCCTGCACGATCGTTTCCATCTACATCCGTTACATGACAAGCTACAATAGTTTCGTATAAACCGAAATTTCTATAGGCCATTCTATTCATAAATACTTCTCGTAAAGGATCTAGTTTCACAGAAGAGTTGGGTTGGCTAATAGCTGAAAATGCAAAGTATCCGTTTAGGTCAGAGTCAAATTCTGAAACGGTAATTTTTAATGAGCCGGTAAATACCGAATTGTTCAATGAATTAAAATTAGGAACGAATTGCCAGTATTCTACATAATCACTAAAAGGATCTGCCGTACTTGGATAATGAGCTTCGTCATCTACATGACGCCAAAATGATGCGCTGGTTGGAGTTGTTGGTAAATCTGTACCTTCAAAATTTACTGGGGTTAAAGTTTGAAAACCAAAACCACTCAAATTTGAAACGGATTGACGAATCATTCTGGCAGGACTACCAATCAACATAGAGTCTCTTTCAAAAGCATAAATAGAACTCGTGTTTTCATTTGCGGTACAATAAAAGGCGTCAGGCCAAACAGCGTATTTTGGATAATCAGGAAAATTAATGGCGTCAAAAACATACGTATGAAAACTACCCGTAGGATCGTTCGTTAATGAAATAGCAATTAATAGTTTATTGCCAGAGGATGAAAACTCGCTGAGCATCCATCTATCCGCTAATTGATCATAAATTACAATTGGATCTCCTAATCCGGAATAACCGGAAAATAGATTGTCGAAATTCACATTACCTGTTAATGCATTTCCTGATTTATCAAAAATTTTATACACGGCACCGCCACCACCATTTACCATTTGAATTACATGGTTTGGTCCTGCCGCTACACATGGATCTGGTGGGTTCACATTCGTGTATGAAATTCCAGCAAAATTTTGAACAATACTTCCTACAGGAGCTTTGGAGTAGTTTTTTACTGGAGCGCTATTTGGATTCCAAAGGGGGTCTAATTTGGGGAAAAGATTTCGTTCTACTGGACTGACTCTGTATCGCTCTTTAAAATTTTGTACTTCATAGTACTCTGGAGCTATTCCGGTATGACTAAAGTCTACTTCTGTACCTTGTAAACTAGAAACCCCTAAATAGGTTCCTTGCACCATAGATAAATCTGGACTCGTTGGTATTTGACCAAAGGAATGAAAAGAGATGATAACAGCTATTAGGCCAATTATTCTTCGTAGCATATTTTGAAAATTTAAGCCGTAAATATAAGGATCTCTTTGCATCTGAGGTCTTTTTTTATCTGGTTTAAGACATTAAATCAAATTTGATTCATTACCGTTTAGTAAGTGCAGCTAACCTAGATTTGCTCTATAGTTGCAAACTCATATTTATTTCCTTTCGCTATCCTTATTTTGAAATTCCGTAGCTCGATAGGCGACTGATCTTTATTCCAGTACAGCACCTTTATTTTATAGTCGGATAGGGAGGTTCCATATTTTATTATTTGGGTTAAGTTCACGTTCAAATAGGCGCTATTCCATATGTTTAAAGCCTGGGGGTTCTGGTATTCATCTATAGAAATTCCTTTCCATGAAATTTGTTGATCTTTGTAAAAAACAGCGACAGTAATCAGCCCATTTTCCATATGATTAGTCAAAAAGTCAAGACTTACCTTTACAATTCCATACCGATCTTTGACGATGTTGTTTAGGTTCTTTTCGAATATAGGACCATACTCCATTTCACTATTAAGAGTAAACACATCTTTGTTGAAATTAGGGTTTGCGGAGGAAAAAGGTAACCAGTTTTTTTGAGGTATAGTGGGGGAGAATTCACTGGAATACAAAATGGTTTCGATGGTAGGTTTATTCAATTTCGATTTAGCTAAGAGAACTACGTTGTAGTTTAAACCAGATTCTTTTTTTAGGAGTATGGGATAAAATTCTTGCGCAACATCTACTAGATTGAGCGGTATATTACCCAATACTAAATAGGGGTTTTGAGTATTGCGAATACGCTTTCTGAATTCAAAAGCGGTCTCTTTCGAATTAAAATTAGATTGAAACTGTACCTCAGAGGTATCAAAATAAAAGTTGAAATAACGAGGGTTATCATTTAGAATGATTTTTGCAGAATAATGGTTATGCGCATTTTTACTGAAATTAAAAGTTTTCGCAAACGGTTGATTATAAAACACGGTGTAATGTTCTCTAGAAAATACTAACGTAGAGATATTAATCACTAGTATAATTCCAATGGCGGCCTGTTTTAATTGATGATTCCAATTACCTACAAAAGAGGTGATAAAAAGGATTAAAAAGGGAAATGAAAACAATAACATAGAGTGTTGGATAACCGGTTTTACTAAAATGGAATATCCAATCCCAATAATTATAGGGAGTAGAAACCAGGTAAGACTGATGAGTTGAAAGCGGGATAACTTTATACGTTGGGTATCATAAATTCCATATCCAATAATCAATATGACTAAAAGGTAAACCCAAAAACTGAAATGAAAAATATATTGAATATGTTGGATTATAAAATAGGGAGTAGGAGCTCCTAACCAATCTAATCCTTTACCGCTGAATTGAAATAAAAACAGGGAAAGGTGCGGTGTAAATAATAGTAAAATGGTGAGCATACCAACGAGGTATGGTTTATAGGTTTCTTTGTTTAAAAAAAATAGTCCGGTAATACCCACAATACCCGCAAACATTAAACTGAAATAATGGTTGTAACTGCATAATGCAGCAGCTATAATCATACCTAGTAGTGGGGCTTTAGATGTGCCGTTTTGGAATAAAAAGCGATTCCAAAAATAAACGAATAGCAAGCAAAAAAATAAGCCGGAAGTGTATGGGCGTGCAATTTGACTAAATGTAATTGGAAATTGTAAAGTAGCCATAAAGCTCGCGGATAATAAAGCAGCGGTTGGGTTTGCCCAGCTTTTTGAAATTTGATAAATCAAATAGATACTACCCAGGCCTAAAACTAAAAATGGTAGTTTGACTAAAAACTCAGAATATCCAAAAATGGCGGTCCAATAATACAGAAATACTTGAATAAGTGCAGGATGACCATCTACCTTGACTCCGCCTTCAATAAGTTGAGAAAAAGAGTCGAATTTTAGTCGATTAAGTGCACTTAACTCATCATGAGTAAAAGGAATCTCTAATGGATGGTAAAACCTTAAAAAAGCGCCAATACTAAGGATACATAAAAAAAGTCCTTGATCGCTTTGTAAGAGATGAAGGACTTTTTTCATGGTGATAAATTGGAATACTTGTGATTACTTAGTTTATTTGTTTTCTACACCGAAAATTTCTGCCAAAGTAGCTTCAAGTTCATCCCCTCGTAAGCCACGTGCAATGATTTTACCATCTGGGTCTAATAACACCGTATGAGGTATAGCGCTTACGCCATACAATTTAGCCGCTTCGTTACTCCATCCCTTTAAGTCAGAAACATGTGCCCAGTTTAAGTCGTCTTTAGCAATAGCTGCTAACCAACTATCTCTTTTTGAATCTAGTGAAACGCCTAAAACATGATACCCCAAATCCTGGTATTTAGTATAAATGGCTACCATTTCCGGGTTTTCTACTCGACAAGGCCCACACCAAGAAGCCCAAAAATCGATTAGTAAATAAGATCCGAAATGAGCGGATAAGGATTGCGGATTTCCCAAACTATCGTTCATGACGAAATCTGGAGCAGTTTTACCAACGACACTATTTTCCATGATCTCTAATTTCTTTGTTAGTGTCGTGTACATGGTTGTATGTATAACTTCTGGCGAAATGTTTTTAACTAAAACGCTCAATTCTTCTGCTGGTAATTGATAGGATAGCGGATTAACTAAGTAAAATTGAGCAACATAACTAGCTGGGTTAACGGTTACCCAATCTCTTAACCAAGCGTCTTTTAAGTCGGATTGGGCATAGTATTCCGTTTTTATTTGAGTCATCATTGCACTATCTCCCGTTTCTTCTGCCACATCGTAGTTTTTGATTAAGGTATCCATGTAGTCTTCGAATGTCAGTAAAGAGTCTTTGGTGGCTAACAGTTCATCATGTGTAGCTGAGCCGGTAATTATTTCGGAACCAGGTTGCTCAAAATCACCCATAATCTTTATGGGATGGTTGTCTGCAAACACACGAATAGAATAGCTTCTTGTTTTATTTCCGATAGCTATATAATTAGCTCCTTTTACACGTCCTTCAAAATGAAAAGAGCCACTATCTCCTTTTACAGAATCCATTAAATTCCATCCATCTATACCCAAACTAAATAAATAGGCCGAATCCATAGAAGTATTGCTGATTTCTAGATCAATTACATAGCCTTCAGAAGTAGTTTCTTTAGGCGTAGTTGGCGCACAAGAAGTAATAATTAATCCCGTAAAAAGGATAGCCGAAAAATAAACTAGTGCTTTTCTCATGTATTTAATTTCTGTAAAAATAACGATTGAGAGCAGATGTATAAGACTAATTATGGATTAAGTAATAAAGGGAGTACTTGTGAATAATTTTATCCGTTGAAATATTTAGCCAAACCTAACCAAACAGCAATCCAAGCGAATCCTTTCAGTAAAAAAAACGCAAATCCAACCCAACCAATTCGCTTGAGCCACATCATTATTTTGTGATTGGTTTCTTTCAATTTTTCTAAGCTTAAATCGTCAATAAAGTTAAAATTAAGAATCGAAGTTGATTTATCTTCGGCTCTTAGTTTCGTTTTATTTAATCTACCCATTCGGCTACAAAAAGGTTTGTTTCCCGGGTTCCTCCGTTATTTCTGTTGGATGAAAAAACGAGATATTTACCATCGTTAGAAAATACAGGGAATGCATCAAACACACCGTCATAAGTAATCCTTTCTAATCCTGTTCCATCTGTGTTGATCATGAATAAGTTGAATGGATAGCCAGCTTCGTTTTCATGATTTGAGCTAAATAAAACTTTGTTTCCACTAGGGTGAAAGAAAGGAGCCCAGTTCGCACCGCCTAGATCTGTCAGTTTTCTTAAGTTACTTCCATCTACGTTACAGATGTATAACTCCATAGCAGTTGGTGTAACCATACCTTGATCTAATAAAGAGGTGTAGTCTTCAATTTCCTCAGGTGTTGTAGGTCTAGAAGATCTAAAAATTAGCTGCTTACCATCTGGAGAAAAGAAAGCGCCACCGTCATATCCTAATTCAAAGGTTATTTGTTTTATGTTGCTTCCGTCAATGTCCATGGTAAACAATTCTAAATCACCTGTTCTTAATGAGGTAAATACAATTTTGTCTCCTTGGGGAGAAACAGTGGCTTCTGCATCGTACCCATCATAGTTCGTTAATTGAGCCGTAATGTTACCATCTAAATCAGCGACAAATATGTCGAAATCTGCATATATAGGCCATACATATTTTCCATCTTCTCTTTTTTCTGGGACGGGCGGACATTCATCATTTCCTAAGTGAGTTGACGCGTAAAGAATAGATGTGTCACCCGGCAAAAAGTAGGAACACGTGGTTCTACCTTTACCCGTACTGACCATTTTAGGAGTCGTATTTATTAAATCATCTTTCCACCACTCCGTAATAAAAATCTGGTCGCATTCGGCATTCCATTTATCGTATTTGGCTTGAAAAACTAATTTAGAATCATCAAAACTCCAATAAGCTTCAGCTATATCACCACCGCTGGTTAATTGATGCATATTAGTTAAATGAGTTTCTTCTTTGTAATGAACTTCCCACTTCTTGGTAGCTCCAGAATACCCATCTGTAGTGTCTTCATTTTCAACAGATTCACCACAAGAAACAATTGCCATTACGGGTACAATCAAGAACAGAAAAAAATTATTCATTATTTTAATTTTTGGAAGCGCAAAAGTAACGTTTCCGAAGGTTAGAAGAAGACCTAAAACCGCTAGTTAATTTTTTTATTGACATTTTTCTGACAAAAAGCATGACAATGCTTCTTTTCTGAGTCACAGAGTGGCTTAATTTTGTATTTACAAACAATAAAACATAACTTTAACATGAAGAATTATTTAGCTCTATTGGTTTTTGTTTTGACGCTAAACACAGGCTTTAGCCAAGATGTAAAATCAGATATGACAGCGGTAGTAAAATACTTAGCCAGCGATAAATTGGAAGGTCGTGAAACGGGTACTAAAGCAGAAAAAAAAGCAGCAAAGTATCTGGTGAAACAATTTAAAAATATTGGACTAGTACCAAAAGGAGAGGACGAATTTTATCAAGATTTCACATACACCCCAAAAGCAAATCCTCATGCATCGGCCGAAGATCAAGTAAAAGTTTTAGCGCCAATTACAGGTAGAAACGTCATAGGGTATATTGATAACGAGGCAGATTACACGATTATTATTGGTGCGCATTACGACCATTTAGGGTTTGGGCACGAAGGTTCTCGACATGCTGGTGAACCAGAAATTCATAATGGTGCAGACGATAACGCCAGCGGAGTAGCTGTTATTTTAGAATTAGCGAAATATTTGAAGGTAAATAATAAGCAACATAATTATTTGATTCTTGCATTTTCTGGGGAAGAGAAAGGCTTATGGGGGTCCAATTACTATATGAAGAATCCAACTATCGATACTTCAAAAATTTCATACATGATTAATTTTGATATGGTAGGCAGATTATCTCCTTCCTACAAATTAGCGGTATATGGAACCGGTACTTCTCCGGTATTTGATGAGGTTTTAAATAAAGCGAATGATCCGGTTAAATTTCACTTAGTGAAAAAAGAATCTGGTGTTGGACCTTCAGATCATACTTCGTTCTATCTAAAAGGGTATCCGGTATTGCACTTCTTTACAGGCCAACATGAAGATTATCATAAGCCAACAGATGATTTTGAGAAAATCAATTTTGATGGAATGGTTTCTATTGTGAATTATGTCGAAAATGTGATGACTCAATTAGATCCACTGGGAAAATTAGGGTACCAAAAAACAAAGGATGAAGAATCGCACAAAGCGCCTAAATACTCCGTAACATTAGGGGTCGTTCCTGATTACTTATTTGATGGTACGGGCATGCGAATTGATGGAGTTAGTGCAGGTAAACCAGCTGAAAACGCGGGTATTATGGCAGGTGATATTGTCGTGAAAATGGGGGATGTAGAAGTCCCGAATATGATGGGGTATATGAAAGCGCTGAGTCAATTTAAAAAAGGACAAGAAACCGATGTGGTGGTAGTAAGAAATGCAAAGGAAGTGATTGTTCATGTGACTTTTTAATTTTGTTACTCCCATAAAAAAGCCCTGTATGATTGACCTTACAGGGCTTTTTTATGGGGAATAATTAGGCTTTTTTAATCTGTATATTTGCCGTGCGTAATAGGTGTAATTATTTCAAAACAAGATGTTTATATGTAATATTATCTCTTTTTACTGGATGTCTATAGCTATATAATTCTTAAATCTAATAAATTTGTAATCCAAAAAAATATATCTATCCTAAGGTGAAAACGATTACATTTCGAGTGCAACCCATCTGTTTATTAATCTTTGCGCTGCTATAAATAAACTGAAGTCAGGCTCAAAAAGCCGACCGTGTATTTACAAATGCGAAAATTTATACGGCAAATGACGCTCAACATTTTGCGTAAACCATGGCTATTTTGGCAGGTTCTATTCTGTACGTAGGAACTAACTCAGGAGTACGAGCGCATATTGAAATCGTCACTGGGGTGGATGTTATGCAAGGTAGATTGATGATGACTGGAATTCATGATGTTCATATTTTCCCAATGGAGGCGAGTAGTTCCGCAGGTGCCTTTTGCGCACTAGTTGTGAATGAAATAGACCCAGAAGCTTTAGGGCTTGATATGCAAGCATGTAATCCGACTCCCAATGTGAACGGATGGATAAGGGGCTGGGTACACTTCATTTTCACGTTGTTGGATGCCACTCGGGAGCCTCGTTTAATACTGGATGACTACTTTTTTAACCTCCAGTATCGGTAATGGAAGCAACGAGTCACTCCTTTTGGGTAAATAATAAAGTGCTTCAATTGCTGGGTATAAATGCGAATACAGCAGATCCAGTTGGCGGGCATATAGTGAGATATCCCCTGTTTGGTAATCCGAATGGAATCTTGTTGGGTAATGCCGTAGACCAAGTCTTA
>JBLFZF010000066.1:0-16796 GCA_047610145.1 Salibacteraceae bacterium
TTTAAATACACCACCTGTGTTAGAACCTACGTACAGTGTGATGATTTTGCTCGTAAACGGCTATGGCTTGAATTCTCCCCACTCCATTTGCATTTTGTGGAAACTCAAAACACCCTTCAGCCTTCCAATCACCCAAACTAGAGCAACTCTGAAAGTTTAACTGCGGTGCGGCAGTATAGCCAGAAGTTCCATCAGGGTTAGTTCTTGTTTTCCAAAATCTACTCCATCTGGCAAACTTTTTTAAATCGGCCGAATCCTTATGAGTTAACATAGCCTTATTTTGAAAATTGGGGTTAAAAGCATCCATTTTCTGTTCAAAGGTTAAACTACTGTTAGATAAATTTGCTCTGCATTTTGCGCATTTACAAGAGAAGCACAACAACAAGTTAAAATCAAGATTAGCGAAAGGTAATTTCTGAGTTTCATATTGTATAGTTTTAGAATTGTGCATGAATCTAAACCATTTATTCTCAGGCTAAACCTATCCGGAGGATAGGTTTAGCGCACTTTTTACACCCCTTTTTGATAGTTTCCTGCACCTACCTTCTCCAATTTAGCCCCATATATAAAATCCGTGTTTCACATAGAGATTTATGTGTAATATGTAGCGTTTTAGGGTTTGTTTTGCTAGAATATCTACCCGCTAATCAAAAGTAATTCCGCATTAACGATTGCAGCGACATCCTTTTTTGCGGCTTGGACCGAACGGCCAAGTACAAAAAAGATATAGCGGAAAGCGTGACCTCTTCTTTTGGTAAAAAAGAAGAGAGAATGCCAAAAAAAAATCCTCATCGAATACACAATGAGGATTCATTAAATAATAGGATTAGTCTATTTCAGCACACCTAACTCTTTACCAACTTTGGTAAAGGCGGCAATTGCTTTTTCAATATGCGCTGGCTCATGACCGGCTGATAATTGAACTCTAATTCTAGCTTGATCTTTAGGCACTACCGGGTAAAAGAATCCGATTACATAAATACCTTCAGCTAATAACTTTGTAGCAAACTCCTGTGCTAATGGCGCATCATACAACATGATTGGCACAATAGCGGAATCACCATCCTTAATATCAAATCCAGCTGCTTTTACACCTACTTTGAATTGCGCCACATTTGTGTGCAGTTTATCTCTTAATTCTGTAGATTCCTCTAACATGTTCAATACTTCAATAGAAGCACCAACAATAGCTGGAGCTAATGAGTTAGAGAACAAATACGGACGAGAACGTTGACGCAACATGTCAACGATTTCTTTACGACCAGTAGTAAACCCACCCATAGCACCTCCAAGGCCTTTTCCTAGGGTTCCTGTAATAATATCCACTCTTCCCATAGCGTTCGCTAATTCGTGCGTGCCACGGCCTGTTTTCCCAATAAAACCAGTTGCGTGACATTCATCTACCATAACCAATGCATCGTACTTATCGGCAAGATCACAAATCTTATCAATTTGAGCTACAAAGCCATCCATTGAAAACACCCCATCCGTAACAATGATTTTGTTTTTTGCCGTTTTAGAAGCCTCAATCAACTGAGTTTCTAAATCAGCCATATCGTTATTCGCGTATCTAAAACGTTGTGCTTTACACAAACGAACGCCATCAATAATAGAAGCGTGATTTAATGAATCAGAAATAATCGCATCTTCTTTACCCAAAAGAGGTTCGAACACACCACCATTTGCATCAAATGCCGCTGCGTAAAGAATAGTGTCTTCTGTTCCTAAAAATTCAGCTAATTTAACTTCTAACTCTTTGTGTATATCTTGTGTTCCGCAAATAAAACGTACGGAAGACAATCCAAAACCATGAGAATCTAACGTTTTATGAGCCGCTTCAATCACACGTGGGTGAGAGGATAACCCTAAGTAGTTATTTGAGCAAAAGTTCAATACTTCTTCTCCCGTACTTACTTTGATTTCAGCTCCTTGAGCAGTGGTAATAATTCGTTCGCTTTTATATAATCCAGCTGCCTTAATTTCAGCTAATTCTTTGGTCAAAGAATCTTTTAAGTTTCCGTACATAATCTTGTTTTTATGGAAGCCAAATATAGAGGTTTTGGCAGGATGTATTTATGATTTTTGAGTGAGTTTGTAATCAGGTTAAGATGCCTTCCTATTACAGGATAATAACCTTCTGAAATACTAGAGCTTCCGCATTGTTTTTATCAGCTTTGAGTTTAGTTTCAAAAATTTCAAACTTAAGCCCATTTTTAGATTCCACTTTAATCTGGGAAATGGCAATTTGAATTAAGAATAATTGGAGGATAAAGAGTAGGAAATATTTTTTCATAGTTGGATAATAACTAGGTAAAACGCTTTCTTTCTAGATTGTCAAATATATTTAGTTTTTAGCTGGGCAATAAATTCAATTCTTCTTATTTCCATTATAGAAACAAGATATTGAATCAAAGGTTGTACTAACGAATAGTAGTTTTATCTACCTCATAAATAAAATCAATCAAACCTTTGAAGTATACTTCTTGATCGTCATACATGGCTAAATGACTCCCGTTTGGACAGTACAAATATTGTCCGTTTTGAACTTGGGTGGACATCCATTCCATGTGTTTTGGATCCATGGTATCATATTCGGCACCAATAATTAGTGTTGGAATTTTAAGCTTTGGAAGGTCTTCTTTTCGGTCCCAATGTTTCAATACGGTTTCACCAACAGAGCCAAATTCACTTGGTCCTTGCATAGCAGTATACATTGCGCCATTAATTTGTGAGAATGATCTATTCACTGGTTCTGGCCATTCGTTAAGAGGTAATCTTAAAACATGCTCGGTATAATAATACGTTTCCACTAATTCGGTGTAACGAGGATTTCCATAATCTGCTGCCGCTTCTAATTCTCTAATTTCTTGTAGTATGGCTGGATCTAATTGCGGACCTAAAACTTCGTTTGCGTAAATGTTGTAATCGGGTATGGAAGCCATCATGTTAGAAACAATTAATCCTTTCATGTTTTGTTGGTATTTCAAGGCGTATTCTATGGCTAAGATTCCACCCCAAGATTGACCGTACAAATAAAAGTTAGAGGTGTCCAAACCTAAGGCTATCCTTACTTGTTCAACTTCTTCCACGTAATGTTCAATAGTCCATAATGAGCTGTCATTTGGGCGATCAGAATAGTAAGACTCTAATTGGTCATAGTAATAATACTCAATTTCAGCGTTCGGGAAAAAGCTGTCAAAAGCTTCTAAGTATTCGTGAGTAGCTCCAGGTCCGCCATGCAAAAGCAAAACTTTCATGGTAGGGTTATTTCCAATTCGTTTGGTCCAAACTTTAAATTCCCCAACAGGTGTTTGTATAGGAATCATTTTAACACCGCCAGTTAAAATGTCATCACGTCCGGTGTTATCGTGGTAGTTACTTTTTGTGGTAGTAGTTTTTATTTGAATGGAATTATTGGAGCAGCTTTGAATGGATAAAGCAAGGATTAGAATAGCGATTATGTTTTTCATAAGTCTTTAATTAAATGATTTGCTAAATTGTTTACGCTTTTAGTATGTGGTATAATATTGCGGTAACGAAAACATCACCATCTGCGCTGTGCATTGAAATTTTTTCTTTGAGTTCGTTCCATTCTGTACTGTTTCCTAGAACTTTTTCTGCCGAATTATAAAGGGAAATTCTAAAGCCTGGTTTATGTCCTAAGTGCTTTCCCGTCAATCGCATGGTGTCTATTTTGTTCTTTTTAGAAAGTGAAAACGGCACACCTTCCTTAAGGTAATATGCATGTAAAACTTTATAATCAAAGGTAATATTATGACCCACAATGTCATCTACTTTTGAGGCGGCTACATCCAAAGCAGAAAGAGCCTCCTCAAGTTCTACACCTTCTTGCTGACATTTTTCGTCCGTTATACCGTGGATTTTCATTGCCTTTTTAGGGATTTTCTCACCTTGTAATATGAAATAGCTTTCCTCCTTGTAAATACCATTTACATCTATTAGAATAAAACATAGCTAAACAATTCGAGGGAAGTTTTGTGGAAATTCGGTAACATTTTTTTTGTAGCACTTACCGAGTTGTCTAATATAGGACCTGTTGTTTCCGTATCAATTATTAAGGCTTTTGGTTTAAACTCTTGTTCGCCATCCCACGGCTTTAGTTGAGTGTCTGTGTAACCGCTTTTAAGTTTTTTAACAGCAAAATAAATGGTTATTGGAGATCCGATAAGAATTATTAAAATGATTAGAATTTCCATTTTTAGGATTTTACTCAAATTTAATTCATTGTATCAATATTATTATGTTTGCTTGAAGTTTTTTTTGCGTGAGGGATAGAAGCGGTTACCCCACAGCGTAGCGAGGAGTAATAGCGGAAAGCCCGACCTTTGGGTCACGCCCAAACAAAAAAAATCCCCACCGAATGAACGATGAGGATTTTTAATATATTTATGAGGGTCAATCCCCCTTGGTCCCCCTTTTCCAAGGGGGAAACAGATTATAGTTTAAACCAAACCTTGCGCTAACATGGCATCGGCCACTTTCACGAAACCGGCAACATTTGCTCCTTGAACGTAATCTACAGATCCGTCAGTTTGAGAACCATATTTCACACAAGAAGCGTGAATATCTTTCATAATGTTATGTAATTTGGTATCTACTTCTTCCGCAGTCCAAGCTAAACGCAATGAGTTTTGAGACATCTCTAAACCTGAAGTGGCTACACCACCTGCATTAGATGCTTTACCTGGAGCAAACATTACTTTGTTTGCTACAAATGCATGCACAGCTTCTGGAGTAGTCGGCATGTTAGCCCCTTCAGCCACACCGAGGATACCTGCTTTGATTAAGTTAGCTGCATTATCTGCATCCAACTCATTTTGGGTTGCACATGGCATCGCGATATTTGCGGTTTTAACCACATCCCAAGGACGTTGACCTGCAAAGAACTCACAACCAAACTTGTCAGCGTATTCTTTAATACGTCCACGTTTCACGTTTTTCAACTCCATTAAAAAAGCTAATTTCTCTGCATCAATTCCAGCTGGATCGTAAATACAACCTGAAGAATCGGAAGCAGAAACTGCCTTACCCCCTAATTGCGTTAATTTTTCGATAGCATATTGCGCTACATTTCCTGAACCAGAAACAGCTACTACTTGCCCTTCAAAAGATTTACCGTTTGCAATTAGCATTTCGTTCATGAAATACACTGCTCCATAGCCTGTTGCTTCTGGACGAACTAAAGAGCCTCCATATTCTAAACCTTTACCGGTAAGAATACCTGTAAACTCGTTACGTAATCTTTTATATTGACCGAACATAAAACCGATTTCACGTCCACCCACACCTATGTCACCTGCAGGCACATCGGTATTCGCACCAATATGCTTAGATAATTCCGTCATTAAAGACTGACAAAAACGCATTACTTCGTTGTCTGATTTTCCTTTTGGATTAAAATCAGCACCACCTTTACCACCACCCATTGGTAGAGTGGTTAATGAGTTTTTAAATACCTGCTCGAAACCTAAAAATTTCAAAATTGAAAGGTTAACAGATGGGTGAAAACGCATGCCCCCTTTATAGGGTCCGATAGCAGAGTTAAACTGAACTCTAAAGCCACGGTTTACTTGAATATTACCTGCATCATCTAACCAAGGAATACGGAA
The DNA here is from genome assembly GCA_047610145.1 of Salibacteraceae bacterium. Taxonomy (GTDB): domain Bacteria; phylum Bacteroidota; class Bacteroidia; order Flavobacteriales_G; family Salibacteraceae; genus CAJXZP01. The sequence continues at coordinate 5,631 of JBLFZF010000066.1, forward strand.
TTGAAAAGCACGTTCTGGCTCCACCATTCGCTCTAAAAGAGCTTTACCTTGATACTTAGGGGTTTCTTCAACAAATGGAATCACGGATTCCATCACTTCTTCAACGGCTTGCAGAAACTCTTTTTCGTGACCGTTTTTAGCGGCAACAGTGCTCATGAACGAATCAATTTGAGCTTGATATTTATTTGCTGACATTTTTATTTAGTTAAAATTTAGACCGCAAAAATAGCCATTTTTTAATGATAGGATTTTCATTTTTAGGATTATTTATCACACCTACAAATTACTGATAATCAAACAACTAATAATTGTTAGGACTGCATACGTTTTTTATAAAAATATAGGAATTACTAGGTGAGCTCAATGACCTTTCCGGGGAGGGTTCTCACTAAACCATTCAGCTCTAAATTCAATAATGGTACGGATGACTGGCTTACGCTCAAGCCCATATTGAGGCAGAGTTCATCTACCGGCATCTTTCCCATTTCTTTTAGAATCTGCAATATATTTTCTTCTAAGGGAGACAACGATACAAATAACTGCTTTTGGATTTCTCGAGGCTTTATTTCATCTCTCCAATTCATTAGAAATTTAATATCAATAGCCGATTCCACCAGTGACGCTTTGTTTTGACGAATTAAAAAATTACACCCTTCACTTTGCGTATCTCCTGGCCTACCCGGAACGGCAAACACATCTCTACCATAACCGAAACCTAAATCGGCCGTGATCATTGACCCTCCTGTTCGTTGAGATTCAATAACTAAAACGGCATCAGCCATACCGGCAACAATTCTATTCCGTTTCGGAAAATTTTCTCTATCGGGTTTGGTTCCACTTCTAAATTCAGAAATCACGGCTCCGTTACTTTCCATCTCTGTAGCTTCTTTGCGGTGTTCTGCCGGATAAATGCGGTCTAAGCCATGAGCCAACACCCCCACCGTAATCATTTTGTTTTTCAAGGCTGCTTGATGGGCCTGAATATCAATACCAAATGCTAAACCACTTAAAATCAATACATCTTGATCTGCTAATTTCTCAATGATTTCTTGCGTTACTTTTTTACCCTGAGGAGTAGCTCTCCGTGTACCTACAACCGCCAGTATTTTAGGGTGATTTAGATCTACATTGCCTCTTACAAATAACACTAGAGGAGCATCGTTACAAAACTTAAGCCTTCGGGGGTAGTTGTCATCGAAAATAGAAATTCCGTGTACTCCGTTTTTTTCCATGAAGACCAATTCATCTTCTACCTCCCCCCAGTTAGGTCCAGCACAAACAGAATCTACAATTCTTTTATTCCATTGTTCACGGGTCGATTTATCTTCTTGTGGTAATTTTTTAAATACCTCTTTGGCGCAACCGTAATGATGCACTAATTTTCTGGCAGTGGCGTCTCCAATTCCATGGAGTTGAATTAAGGCAAGTAAATATTTAAAATCGGCATTCACATTCTAAAAAGTATAAGCGGGGTTTTCTTTGTTAAAAGTAACGTTTGAAATAACAGGATGCGTATCAAAAATAGTATATATATATTCCGAATACAGACCCTTCTCGTCAAATATACGGACTTGCATTGGAATCAAGTCTGCTGAACGTAAAATTAATTCTACTTTCTGCGCATACAGATTAGGTACCATCACTACCTGTCCTTTAACGACTTCATCGTCAAAATCGCTAATATCTTCGTTCAACTCTATAATTTTATACTCAGGTACACCTAGTGAGTTAGCCATTTCTCTAATGGTTTGAGCTTTTTTCACGGAGTAAGTTACTAACGTATAGTCTGCATTAATAATGGTCACTTTCAAGTTGGTTTCCGACATCTTGGCCACTTCAAATCGGCTTGCTACATTTCCAATTTGGGCATAGTGTTTCATACCTACCGCTAACATATCTACCAAATGTCTACCCCCTGCTTCTAACATAGTGAAATGTCTATTTCTACGCATAGTAGAACCCAGAGGGTCTAGGTTAATATTTATGTAAGGAAAACCGTTCGGAGAAATTAGCGCATTATTATTATTCTCACCCGCAATAAAAAGCACTTCATTTAACAGAACTCCATCTTGGTCAAAGCCTCTCAAAAAAATCTTTTTTGGCTCAAAATTGATCACTCCGATAGCATGACTCTTAATTAACTCGCCATCTACTCGTTCACGAGAAAACATTTCAAATTTAGTTTGCTTCACTTGGTATACCGAATCAAACATGGTTTCTACTATTTGAATAGCCGAGAACTCCCTATCCTTTTCTTGTGAAATACCAGAAAACACGGGTAAAAACAAAAAAGACATCGATACATATATTACTTTAGATAGATTCATGGTGTTTCATCAAAATTTCAATCAGGCACAAATTTAAAAATATCGACTCTTATTCCATTTGATTTCTTGGTCAATAATCAGAAAACATTACTTTCGTTATTGTGAATACTTTTAATATATCTCGTATCGTATCCGACTTGTTACAATTCAATGAATGTGTGACAATACCTGAATTTGGTGCCTTTGTGGTTAATCCTGCTACTGCTCAGATAGATATGGCTAAAAACAGACTCACACCACCGGGTAAAAAAGTAACATTCAATAAAAAAATTGTCACAAATGACGGTTTGGTTGCTAATGCATTGAGTATAAACGAAGGTATTTCTTATGAGGACGCCAATGTTTATTTAAAATCATTTGTATTTGACATAAACGCGGAGCTTAAATCTAAAAATATTTTTGAGTTACCCGCAATCGGCACCTTTTATAAGGGAACTGAAAATGCACTAAAGTTTGAGCCAAGTGAAATCGAATCGTTTGATTCTTTTGGCCTAGAGCCTTTTCACCTTACTCCGCTTTCGGCCCATTCCGAATTAGGTAAAAACCCAGTAGTAACGCATCCTGAAACTTTAAAAACAGAAATTAAATACGTTCATAAAACAAGTGCATTTGGTAAAGTAGGCTGGGGTTTAGCAGCTATTCCTTTATTTGTGTATTTAGCCTGGATGCCGTCTAATTCCGGATTATTAAATAAGGATCGAGATTTTCAATTTTCTAACTTAAACCCGTTTAAGTCGACCCCTTGCGAGGAATATGTAGCTAGACCCGCTGGTTTAACCGATTTTGATTTAACAGCTAGTCATCTATTTCACGAAAATTTTAACGAGGTAGATTACCAATTTTCGGTAGTGGAATCAACTAATGTAGTTTTCGAAGAACCCAAAGTTGTGCTGCCTTTAAAGTTTCAAATTATTGGTGGTTGCTTTAGCGACAAACACAATGCAGCTCGTTTGGTTTCTAAATTGCAAAATCAAGGCTATTCTGCAAAAATATTTGATAAGAAAGGAAAGTTATATCGCGTAACTTATGGTGGTTTTGCCCATCAAAACGAAGCTAGAAAAGAGTTGAAAAAAGTAAAAGCGAATGCAAATGCATCCGCTTGGTTATGTAAGATTAAATAATCTTTTTTTAATGGATAGAAATATCTAAATCACCGTAACTCATTTTTATTTTTACTGATGAAGGAGAAGTTCCCTCAAACATTTTGCCGTAATAGGTATCACTTCCTCCAGAGACGTTTACCTCATTTACGGTACAGCACGGAATACTTATCTCACCAAAACTTGCCTTTCCTTCTAAGGTAAAGTTACTTCCGCTTTGAAATGCTACATTGACATCACCAAAAGAAGTATTCACTGTCACTGCCTTAAAATCTTTAGATATAAAATCAAAATCTGCATCCCCATATTGCGAATCTAAAACCAGGCTTGTAATAACCCCTTCCACATCTAAATCCCCAAATTGAACATCAGCTGTTAACTCTGCAATTGTTCCTAGATTTACATCTCCATACTGACACTTTAAATCCATACGACCTACCTCACCCACTTTTACATCCCCATATTGTGCATCTATATTTAATAATTTAGCTCTGTCCACATCTATATCGGAGTATCTAGAAATACAATCTAAGTAATGGGCATAGTTGATTTTTCCACTACCAAATTTCACCTTTACAGAGTTAGATTTACTATTTAAACTACCAATTTCTAAGGAGCCATAGCTTACATGTACTTTGGAGTTTCCATTCAATTCATTCAGGTATAGATTCCCGAATTTATTCACTACATCCACATTTCCCGAAACAGGCATTGTGATGGTGTAGTCAATTGACAACTCTCTAAATTTAGAATTCTCTGCTAAAGAAGTCATCGCGACTACCCTGGATGGATTCCCCGAAATTTCAATATTAATTTCATCTAACAGTTTTCGCCCTTTTTCTGCAGACCGTCCCTCCACCGTAACTTTTACATCAATTACAATTTGGTTTGACATTCCGGTTACTATTTTAACAAAGCCATACTTATTAGAAACTTCTAAAACAACATCACTATTTACCTGATATTCTTTATGGTACTTCTTATTGTACTCCTCTAAATTGACCGCAAAAACCTGCAAACCGATAAATAGGACACTGAGTAAGGCTGCAATTGATTTAAGCTTAAACTTGTTCATGATGTTTTTGTTTAATTGTATTTGATTTTTTCAACTGTTCCAGTAAACGTTCGAGTAGAGAAAACCTAGTTCGATAATTCTCTACCATAGCATTTATAATTTGGGGGTTATTGTCATTCATTAATAACTCTTTCTTTAGATCGATATATTGCAGTTCCAGTTTATCTAACTCCATTAGTATTTTTGAGGTTGCCCGGTTATTTGTACCCGCATAAGCCAAAACCTCATCTCTTTTTAAGTTTACTTTCTCTGTAAAAAACACCTCTACCTCTGTTAAATCTTCTCCATATTTTTCAACGGCAGACACTTCAGCTACTAAATCAGTAGTGGCTTGCATTTTACCAAGATTAAAAAACAAAAAGCTAACACCCAGCACCAGTATAAACACAGCCGCTATTTTGGTCATAACCCACTTAAAATTAGCTGCCTTAGGTTCACTTAACGTACTTTTTTCTTGCCGTTTTTTGAACCTTTCAAAATGTCCGTTTTGAGGAAGTGCATCAAATTTCGCTTCATTTTTGGAGATAAACTCCTTCAATTTATCCGACATATTCCTTTGTATTAATTCGTTCAATCAATTTTTTCTTTGCTCTTAAGTATTGTGATCTAGAAGTAGAACTTGAAATGTTCATAATCTCTCCTATTTCTTCATGATCATATCCTTCAAACAGATATAAACTAATAATGGTTCGATACCCATTAGGAAGATCCTTTAGTGCTTTTTTCACATCGGCCACCGTGTAATTTGGCTCCTTAACAATATCCTCTTGTGGCTCTGCAATTTGCATCTCTTCGATACTTACCGTATCCAATTTTCGTTTGGCTAAGTGATCTAAACATTCATTAATCACCACTCTTTTAAGCCACGCTCCAAAACTTGATTTTTGATGCCATTTATCCATTTTAGTAAACGCAGTCATAAAACCATTCTGCATTAGTTCTTCCGCCAACATTTGATCTTTTACTATTCCAATGGCGGTTGAAAACATAGCTTTGTAATACAGTTCATATAACTCGAACTGGGCTCTTTGATTCCCATTTCCTGCATTTAATGCAAGCTCGTTATGTATGTGATGGTATTTGGTTTCCAATTGGCCTTCTTTTAAAGAAAGGATAAATTTACATTATCCTTTCTTTGGTCTAAAACTAATGTCCTACTTTCAGTTTACAATCTAAAGACCATAAGAAACTAACAACTGTTGCATGACCAAAACAATTGGTGAAATTTCGGGGCTAAATAAAATTGACATAGGGAACTTAGTTCGTCATGTTTTTGAGGTCTTCCCATTTAATTTTTTCGGTATGATCTACCTCAAACGAATGCCTAAAAAGGCCCATCGCTCCTTTTGCTTCACCTTTTACCGTCAAGTTGATATTGTTAGTCAAGACAGCAAATCCCAAAGAAATAGCCATTTCAGCGAGTCCTTTATCTAATTCCATTTGCATATGAAGCTTTACCGAGTGCTCTCCATTTTTTGGTAATACTACCTGTTCTAACAACGTTGCTTTTCCAAAGTAAATGGCGTTAATCCTAATATCAAATTCTGCCTCGTTTAAGGTCATTTTTTGAGCATTAGGATTTTTTAAAGTTATATTTATATCTACTTCCGCTTGTTTATCTTGCATTTCAATAACCTCCATACTATCAAAGGAGGTCATTTCAGGCTCTTGAAAAACACATGAACTCATCAGAAATACCAGAATGATGATCCCGAATAACTGTCCTAATTTAAGTTGAAAAAATCTCATAGCACAAGAATAATTCAATACCTACCCGAAATTGAAATAGAACAGGTTAAAAAAATAAAAAAGGCTTATTTATAAATAACTAAACGAAACAGATATCACTTTAGAATCATTCTAAATACCTTACTTTCGTTGTTCTAAAAAATGAATAAATGATTACCGAAAATTCAGTAATGAAAGGGCTTTCATTCGTGATTGAGCCCGACTTAAAACAAGATTTGGTAAGTGCCGGATTAGTATCTGAAATGAAAATTGATGGAAATAAAATCTCTTTCAATTTAAAAATCAGTAATCCAGCCATGCATAGCAAGCAACGTATGGAAGAAGCTGTTCTTCACTACTTGCATCTGCACGTTTCAGAAGCTATCGAAACAGATATCACTTTTGTGGCCTTAGATAAGCATCAAAATAAAAGAGAACCTCAACAACGTAAGACCATGCATGGGGTAAAAAACATCATTGCGGTGGCTTCTGGTAAAGGAGGAGTGGGTAAATCCACAATTACGGCAAATATTGCAGCTGGTTTAGCAAAGCAAGGGTATTCAGTAGGTTTAATTGACGCTGATATTTACGGACCATCCATGCCATTAATGTTTGATGAAGCCAAATCGGTTCCTGGAGGAATTGACATTGACGGAAAACAAAAAATGGTACCTGTAGAAAGTGCTTGGGGGGTAAAAATAATGTCTATCGGATTCTTTGCTCAAGCTAACCAAGCCATTGTATGGAGAGGCCCAATGGTAGATAGTGCCTTAAAACAAATGGCTAATGACACCCATTGGGGAGAATTAGATTATGTGTTAATTGACTTACCACCAGGTACCGGAGACATTCACTTATCACTAGTTCAAAACATTCCGTTATCAGGAATTGTGGTCGTTACCACTCCTCAAGAAGTGGCTTTAGCAGATGCTAGAAAAGCAGTGGGTATGTTTAACATGGATGGAATTACTATCCCAATTTTAGGATTGGTAGAAAATATGAGTTATTTCATACCTGAAGACATGCCAGATAAAAAATATCATATTTTTGGTAAAGACGGAGGAAAAGCATTAGCAGAAGATTTGAAAATACCTTTAATAGCGCAAATCCCGCTAGTAACTAGTATCAGAGAAGCAGGAGATGCCGGTAGACCAGCCGTTTTACAAAACGGAACACCACAGGCAGAAGCTTTCATGGATTTAGTGAACGTAATTGACAAAAAAATAAACGAATTAGCAGTTTAAAATGGCTAAACACGAAGAAATAAAACAAAGAATAATAAACGCATTAGCGCAGGTAAGACCTTATTTACTGGAAGATGGCGGAGATGTTGAATTGATTGGTTTGTCGCCTGAGCTGGTGGCTAAAATTGAATTAAAAGGCAATTGTACCAGCTGTTCTATGAATAGCATGACTTTCAAAAATGGGATTATTGACTCTATTAGGACAGCGGTTCCTGAAGTAACGGATATAGAAGCCGTAAACTTTGTGGTTATTGATCCGAAAATTTAAAAAAGACATATTTTAAAAAGGCGGATTCTTTCCGCCTTTTTTTATGCCTATACTTTCCGTAACTTCACGCCACTAAATTTTCGCCCTATGCTAAGTAATATTGACATTGAAAAAGTTTTATTTTTAGATATCGAAACGGTACCTGAATATCCGAATTACACAGACGTCCCAGAGCGTTTTCAAAAGTTATGGGATAAAAAATCAAAATCATTTACTCCCGAAGATGAAACTGCGGCATCGGTATATAACAGAGCAGGTATTTATGCTGAGTTTGGAAAGATTGTCTGCATTTCGGTTGGGTTTCTAGCTCGGAACTCTGAAGGCTTAGTTCTACGGATAAAATCTTTCGCGAACGATGATGAAAAAATACTACTAGCTGAGTTCTCCTCTTTATTAAATCAACATTATAATAATAAAGATCACTATAAATTATGCGGGCATAATGGAAAGGAGTTTGATTTTCCATTTATTGCCCGAAGACTGTTAGTACATGGGATGCCCTTACCGGTATTGTTAAATATTGGAGGACTTAAACCTTGGGAGAACCCTCATTTAGACACCATGACGTATTGGAAGTTTGGAGAGTACAAAAACTTCACTTCTTTAGATTTATTGGCGGCTATTTTTAATGTTCCTACTCCCAAAGATGATATTGATGGCAGTCAGGTTTATGGCGTGTATTATAAAGAAAATGATCTCGATCGAATTGTAGAGTACTGCCAAAAAGATGTGGTTACCTTGGTTCAAGTATATCGAAAATTAGCCGGACAAGCATTAATTGAGGATCACCAAATAAAAATGGTTTAATCCCGTTCATTCGTTTCTGTTTCCCACTTTAGCCCCATCGTAATCTGGAGTTTTTAACGTTGCTGGATAGCCTTCCGGATGGTATGTTTTACCAAAAACTAAAAAATAGGTTTCTTTCGTCATACTATCCCAATGAATAATAGACCTACGGTACTGCATGGTTTGAAACATACTCAGTACGACCAGCCCACTAATTAAAACAGTGGTAGTGATACGTGTAATTCTCCAACGACTCATACTTGCGATAAAAGCGGCTAACGGGATACTCATTATGGCAGAGGCATCAATCATAGGTCTTGCACCAAAACTACCTCCATACCACCAACACCACCAACTAAAAACGACATAGGTATTTATGGCAAAAAATACGGGAATCGCTAATTTAAACTTGTACGCATATTTTCGATTCCACAACGCCCCCATTCCTAGTATTGACAATATCATTACTGGAGCGTATACGAACCATCCTTTTCTAAAGCCAAAAAAACCTTCCATAATTTTAGGATCGTCAAAGAAAAATGTTTCCCCTTGATATGAATAATACACCCAATCTCCGGTATTCATTTTCCAATAAACTAACTGCGGCACTAACATCAATCCAATAATGCCGACCATTAAAAGTAACTGTCCGTATTTTGAAAATACATCTTTAAAACGCAGCGCCTGTTCAGACATCGATCTAACGCCATACACCATCGGGAGTATAATGACCAATCCATTTACAGGTCTAATCAATACAATAAGTCCGAAAGACACGCCTAATAATACCGCGTTTTTCCAATTAAAGGTGGCTAACCACTTTATCGACTGCCATATAAAGAGAGAGATTAAAAAGAAGTTGTGAATGTGGCTCATCGGGCCTTCAGAGGTGGCGTAATAGTAATAATTGGTTCCTAGCGCAACAGCCAAAAGGGTTAGCGCCACCACCTTTTCATCAAAATATATACGTAATAATTTTCGTTGAATAAAGAGCGCTCCAATGGCAAAGACAAGAGCCGACAAGGCCATATAAAAATGATACACCCACGAATATCCATCTGGAGTAATATCCATTAACAATGCGGTACCATGGGCCAACCCAAAAAACGGTGCATACATCATGGCCATTCCCATAGTCATTTTCTGAACTTTATTTCCGTTAGGAGCCTGTAAACTCCACAACTCTCGCTTATCATCTGGGGGCAGATCATCTACAAATTCAAATGACAGATCTTGGTAAATAAAAGCAGCAGGTAAATACGAGTAATACACCGACATGTCATGTTTTAACACGGATCGATTATTCCATTTTGCTTGATTAAAAACGGTTAAAGTTAACACTAAAGCTATTACCCAGGAAGTTACGAGACTTAGAGATAGCTTCATTTTTTGATTATTTTTTAAATACTTGCTTTGAAAAAATATTGTATTTAATAATAGAATAGATAGCTCTTACACCGTCTTGCCATCCAATTTTCTTTCCTTCTTCATAGGTTCTGCCGTAGTAAGAAATACCTACTTCGTAAATTCTAATATTGGGAACTCTAGAAATTTTAGCGGTTACTTCTGGCTCAAAACCAAACCGCTTTTCTTGTAAGTAAATACTTTTAATTGTTTTCGCTTCAAATACCTTGTAACATGTTTCCATGTCGGTCAGGTTCAAATTAGAGAACATATTAGAAATAAACGTTAAGAATTGGTTTCCAATAGAATGCCAGAAGAACAAAATTCTATGCGGTTTCCCACCTAAAAATCGAGAGCCATATACCACATCCGCAAAACCGTCTAAAATCGGCTTTAGCAAGGTATTGTACTCTTCCGGGTCATATTCTAAATCAGCATCTTGAACAATTACGTAATCTCCTTTTGCTTCATTTATAGCTCTATGAATAGCCGCACCTTTACCCATGTTTACGGGTTGGTTATACAACTTCATATCTGCATCGGGATGCGAAGCAATGTATCTGTTAATGGCACCCGCTGTATCATCACTAGAACAATCATTTACCAAAACGATTTCTTTTGTAATATCGTTTAGTAGTTTAACAGCCAGTACTTTATCCAAAATCATATGGATAGTTCTTTCCTCGTTATACGCTGGAATTAAAATACTTAAAGTGTTAAACGTCATTATTGATAATTTTGTGGCAAATGTAACTTATTTATTGGCCTATTAAAACCCATTGTTGGATCACCATATTCCTTATATTTTTTGAAACAATAGAACTTCAAACGCCCGATTGCCATAGGTAGTGAAGTATTCGATTGGTTTAAATTCTTTGATCAATATTAAATTGGTGTCGTTCAATAATACTTCCTTAGTTAAGCCACCTTCATTGGGTGAAAAATGCGCATCCCAAATAATCACACTTCCAATATCTAGGCCGGCACCCGGATTCTCTACATCAAACACTCGTTCTTTACATGTCTCACCTGAAAAAGGATCTAGCGCTAAAAAAAATGGAACATACGGATGGTAATACACAATAAACGCATCTTGGTTCTTTGGTGTACTCAAATACTCACACACGTTTTGAACCACTCTCTCTTCTTGTCCCAAAAGAATAGGATAGGATCGTTTAGTTAACCCTTCCAAAACAAAAACAAGACCCAATAGGACCATCAAATAGGCACGAAA
>JBLFZF010000067.1:0-16562 GCA_047610145.1 Salibacteraceae bacterium
GGTCAAAACGTTGCCACAACTTGATTAGAATAAACCCGGTGATTAGTCCACCTAAATGGGCAAAGTGTGCAATTCCGTCACTTGAACCCGCAATACCAGAGTACAATTCAAAGGCCCCGTAGCCTGCAACAAAGTATTTAGCCTTTATGGGAATAGGAATAAACATCAAGTACAACTCTGCGTTTGGAAACATCATTCCAAAGGCCAAAAGGATTCCGAATAAAGAGCCAGAAGCCCCAACAACGTTCATAGAGCTTAAAAAGTGACTTTTGTATTGCCCCATAAATTCGTAAACGTTTTCAATGTCAGAAGTATTATTTGATCCGGATAATACATTCTCAATGTACGGTCTCACAGAATTAAAAGAAGTTTCAATACTAGAGTGAGAATCTATTTGAATCTTATAATCCTTAAAAAAGGCAGATAATGTTTGTGAATTTGGGTTGGATAAAAAGCTATCGATTAAGTAATTAAAGTCTTGAATAGTTTCAAAATACACAATTCCATAATGCATTAACGCGGCCCCTAAACCTGTAATAAGATAGAAGGTAAGGAAGCGTCTAGCGCCCCATATATTTTCAATCGCATTACCAAACATCCAAACGGCAAACATATTGAATAAAATATGCTGGAAATTACCGTGCATAAACATATAGGTAATTGGCTGGTACCATTGGAAAGCGCTAGAACCTGGCCAATGAAGTCCAAGGAGGCTGTTTAAATTAAATCCCGTAAGGTTTAAGGTAACTTGGGTAGCCAAAAACATTAAAATGTTTATAATGAGTAGGTTTTTAACTACGGGTGGTAGCATTTGAAAGCCACCTGTTCTTAGTTGCGACATATTTTTAATTGAAAAATTTTTCTACATCATCTACGTCTAGCTGATGTAGAATTTTACGACCGTCTGGAAGTGAAATGGGGTTAGGAGAAGCAAAAAGCTCATCAATTAACTCTATTATTTCCTCAGGTCTCAATGATTGGCCTGTTTTAATGGCCGATTTAAAAGCGAGGGCACCAATTAAGGCTTCATTCTGCGCTGTTTCAGGGTTCTCCATATGACTTTCGTAGCCATATAAGGTACCCTCAATAAGTTGTTTTGGATCTTGCGAAGCAGACATGCTAGGTAACCCACGAACAATAAAAGTATTTGCCCCAAATGGTTCAATATCGAACCCAAGAAGTTTTAAAGTCGGCATTAATTCATTTAACAACGTTGTTTGGTTGGGACTAAAAGTAACGTTCTCTGGAAATAATAATTGCTGAGAACTACCTTGTTCATTTTCCAGTTGATCCATCAGTCGGTCAAATAAAACACGCTGGTGAGCTCTGGTTTGATTGATAATTATTATCCCCGATTTGATAGTGGTGAAAATGAATTTGTTTTTGACTTGAAAGGCAGAAATAGAATGTGCTTTATGCCCGTTATCAGGCAACGAAGCCTCTATTTGACTAGCCCCACCAAAGTCGGAAGAATGAGAAATTGTTTCTAAATCTTCGTACATAGATTGCAAGTTTTGGATTTCTCCTGAAGAAGGCTTCTTGTTGAAATCATTACTTAAATGAAACGGATTAAAATTCTGATTGACAGATATTTTTGGTTCCATTATGATTTTACCTTTGGGTATGGCCGTAGGCGCAAAACTAGTTTCGGGATTGAAATCAATAGTTGGAGATACATTAAACATTCCAATAGATTGTTTCACGGCAGAACGCATTAGCATGCCTACTGAGCGCTCATCTTCAAATTTAATTTCGGTCTTAGTTGGATGTATATTAATATCAATAAAAGAAGGTTCAACTTCTAAGAAAATAAAATACCCGGGATGAAAACCTTTAGGCAGTAGTTCATCATAAGCTTGAACCACCATTTGGTGAAGGTAGGGTGATTTTATAAAACGATTATTTACAAAAAAGAACTGCTCTCCGCGAGTCTTCTTTGCAGCTTCCGGTTTTAATACAAACCCAGTAATATTTACTAATTGAGTGTCTTGCTCTACCGGCACGAGCTTCTCATTGTATTTTCTTCCAAAAACACCTATTAATCGCTGACGCATATTTCCTTCTGGAAGAATAAATACTTCGTTGGTATTATGTGTAAGAGTAAACTTAATTTTTGGATGAGCCAAAGCGACCCGTTCAAATTGGTCTATAATATGACGCATTTCAACATTGTCGGACTTTAAAAATTTTCTGCGTGCTGGAACATTATAGAAAAGGTTTTTAACGGCAATTTGTGAGCCTTGCAAACAGGCTACAGGTTCTTGAATTTCTACTCTACCTCCATTAATCTCAATCAATGTCCCCAATTCCGTTTCATCTGATTTTGTTTTTAAGGTAACATGGGCAATAGCAGATATAGACGCCAAGGCCTCTCCTCTAAACCCTTTTGTGTTTAATGCAAATAAATCAGCCGCACTAGAAATTTTAGAGGTCGCATGACGCTCAAAACTCATTCGTGCATCCGTCTCATTCATTCCTTTTCCATTATCGGTTACCATGATCAAGGTTTTTCCCGAATCTTTAATGTCTACGGTAATGATAGTCGCATCTGCATCAACCGCGTTTTCTACCAACTCTTTAATCACAGATGCTGGTCTTTGAATAACTTCACCCGCAGCAATTTGATTTGCTATGGTATCTGGCAAAAGTTTAATTATATCGCCCATTCAATGGTATTATGAAAGTAAGTCGGTGAAAAAATAGGCGTAAAAGAAGCCAAATAATACAATGGCAATTAGTCCTATTCTAATGGTGGAAGTCTGGTTCGCAGATTTCCTAGCTTCTGGAGTATTCCATGCTTTACGAATCCTGCTTCGCGATAGCTCACTTGAATCGACTGAATCCTCTGCTTTTAATTCCGATTTAAGAACGTTCACTCTACTACGTAAGTCTTCCATTACCGGGTCAAAATGACGAGGTGTATAAGCAAACTTTTTTGGTTTCTTTAAATTAAAGAGTGTAACGCGCATACTAAAATTAATTCCTGCAAATTTACTATTTGAACGCTTACTAAAAAAGGAAGTCTCTTGCTTTGTGCGGCTATGTTTTTATACTTATCCATTTATAGCGGCATCAGAGGAATTTGCTTCTGTGAAATTTAGCATTTTTATATGAAAATTAACAATAATGTGAAAAGCGATGATGAAAATATTTCTTGTTACGGATAGAATCCTAGTATATTAGCGAATTAAATTTTCTACTGCTATGAATAATAATTTTACGTTTGCCATCTTAACACTTGTATTTTCCTTTTTGGTTGGAAGTGTATCGGGTCAAGTTCACTATAAACAAATGATGAATGATCCGTCTTTTAATTATTACGATGTTTGTGAGGCAGCAGACTTGTTTTTTGAAACCCATGAAAAAGGAAAAGGTTCGGGTTGGAAGCCCTATCAAAGATGGAAAGCAGAGAATGAAAGTAAATATTACCCTAGCGGAGATAGGAGCTCTTCTTCTTCCAACTTTTCTACCGAAAGATTTCAAGCTTTTCAATTGCAGCAATCCCATACCAATAACCGAAGTGTGCATGATACGGTTTGGAAAGAACTGGGTCCTTGGGACGCGAACAATATTACGGAAGGATACAATCCTGGAATTGGAAGAGTAGAGTCTTTTTGGGTGAACCCGGCAAATACACAACATTTATTTTTAGGTTCAAGAAGCGGTGGCTTTTGGAGATCTATGAATGGGGGAGCTAACTGGATAAATACAACGGACACCTTAATAGCTTCCGGTGTAAATACTATTGCTGTTAAACCAACTAACTCAGACACCGTATTAATTAACGTGAAAAATGCAGCAAATAATACAACTCATGGTATATTTAGGTCGGTGGATGGCGGCACAAACTGGATTGAATCAAATTTTAATCCAACTATTTTAGGTTGGGGAGGATTAGGTACCAGCGATCAAATTTTTAAAATTGTATACCATCCCAGAGTTCAAGATTTGATTTTTATTGGAACGAATAGAGGGGTGTTCCGCTCGGATGACCATTTACAAACATGGACTCGATTGTTAAGTACTGCAGATATTACAGATATTGAATTTCACCCAACCAATGACAGCATTATTTATTTGTTTGATAATTATTACTGGAGTAACAATAAGAACAATATTCTAATTTCAAAGGATCAAGGTTTGTCCTACGCAGCTTCTGCTCCTATTTCAGGAAACGGTGATCGTAAAGGTTTTATTGCGGTTTCACCTCAGGCTCCAAATAACATATACTTTGCAAGTACAAATGGTGTATGGAAAACTGCTGATACTGGTCAAACATTCAATTTATTATCGATACCTACCGAAAGCTGTGATGGATTTGCCGTATCTGATTTGGATACGATGAATATGGTGTACGGCTATTTAAACTTAATGGGTAGCACCGATGGTGGATTTAACTTTGTAGAAATTGCAGCCTGGGCAAATACCAACCCAACCGATGATTATACGCATGCAGATCTTAGAACCGCAGAGTGTATTGATGGTGTTTTTTATGTAGGTACGGATGGTTATTTAGCTAAAACAGCTAATAATGGGATGAGTTGGGAAAGGTTAAACGATGGAACAGCTATTCGGGAGTTTTATGCAAGTGGGGTTAGTCAGAGTCATCATAACGTGTATATGGCGGGTTCGCAAGATAACGGAACCAGTATTTTATCCGAAAATGGTTGGATAGAATGGAACGGAGGAGATGGCATGGAAGCAGTTGTTCAAACTTTAAATCCAGACTGGATGATGGGAAGTTGGCAATTTGGTACGCGTCAAGTAACGTATAATGGAGGACAAACTAGAAATGGAGTAGGAAATCCAGAAGCAGGTGACGGAGATTGGGAAGCACCATTATTGTTTGATCCAAATCATCAAATGGTGGTGTATTCGTTTGCAGATAGTATTTGGCAAACGAATGAATTTGGTACTGGATGGATGTTAACAAGTACTCCCGAAATTGGTTCGATAAGTGTTGCAGCAATGGCTGAAAATGATTCTAAAATATTTGCGATTGCCAGCGGTTCCACTGTTAGGATTACATCCGATGGTGGGGTTACGTTCAATTCACCTGGGTTAGGTCTTCCTAATTATTCGGTAACCGATATTGCTTTTGATCCAAATCATGACTCGACCATTATTGTATCTTACAACAGATACAACTTGGATGGTAGAAAGGTTTTTCTTTCGCATAATTTAGGACAAAACTGGACCAATATCACGTATAATCTAGCCGATATGCCCGTCCGTTCAGTAGTTATAGATCACTCTGTAGATCGCAATATTTACTTAGGTGCTGAAATTGGAGTATATGTTAAATCAATGAATGGTAGTTCTTGGGAGTTGTATTCAAATGGACTGCCAAATGTTGCGGTAAAGGATTTGGAGATTCAATATGGATCGAATACGTTAAAAGCGGCAACTTGGGGTAGAGGGTTATGGGAAATTCCATTAAGAGGAAAAGAGAACCATCCTGCAATTCTTCATATAAGTATTACCGATACTCCTACAGATACTGAGCCTAAGGCTGGATATGATCAGAATGTAACGGCTATTATTTCATATGATCAAACCGTTTCCAGCGCTTTTGTGAAATGGTCAAATGGATCAATTGATTTGGATAAAACAATTACAATGAGTAATTCATCGGATAGCTCATGGGTTACCGATCAGCCTTTTACTCAATATGGGAGTGGTACTGATATGTACTTTAAAGTCTTTACAATTGGACAGAATAATGATACAACAGAGTCCTACAGGTTCCAGTATTTGGTACGTAACGGACAGAACGTTAATTCGGTAATGGAAAGTAACTTTGAAAGTTCGGTGAATTTATATCCAAACCCTAATAACGGAATATTTAAAGTTGATTTGGGCGCAGAGTATCAAAATGTGAACCTAACGGTTTATGATATGACCGGTAAAGAAGTACATCAACAAGTTAGTTCAGGTGGGCTTTTTGCTTTACACATAAATTTACCGAAGGGAGTTTACTTCTTAAATGCGGTTACCACTAAGAATAGTGCGAAGTTTAAGTTTGTGGTTCAATAAAATAGGAAATGAAGAAATTATATATACTCCGTATTTTAGTGCTAAGTTTAGTCGTCTCATGTTCCAGTTCAAAAAATGGAGCCGTAGGAATTACGGCAAGTATAACTCAAGACATGGTGAATAGCTTGAAGGTTTCAAATTTGACTTGGCAAGAACAGGTAAGTGGAGTTCAAGGGGGTGAAAATATGATTGTTTTCACCTTTAAATTAAACAACAACGATACTCATATTAGTTTAGATAGCTTATATTATTTGGATTATGCGTGTAAGTTGAACGTAAAGAATCAAGCCACAGGTATCTACGTGGGTAGATCTGTTAAAAGTAAAAGTCAGCCTAGAACAAAAGAGCTTAAATCGCTAGTTTTCACACTAAATAATAGTGATTTAAATCTATCTGTTAGTGAAACAGAATTAAATCGTTTGGAACCACTGTATATGCCTTAAATCTAAATTGCTATAAAAGAATAGCGCCTATACAATTCTGTATAGGCTAGTGCAAACAAAGAGAGAGTGATTTCTTTCTATGGGTTCTAAATTTTGTTGTGAAATTTGTTTAAAACATGCGGGTAGTTGCTATGGCTTAGTCTATTAGCGTAGCGTGTGTTAACCAACCTTTACAGTCGTTTATTTTCATATGACTCAAGGTATCTATTTTATTTATTGATTTGGAAAAAGAGCCTGTAAAAAGATATTGATAGGTTATAATAGTAGATGATGCCGGGTTATTTTTATTCTTGAAAAGAGCATCAATAAAAGTCTTTCTTCTCATAGCCGTTATGTTGTGGACATAAGTTGACCAAGTTTATCTTCTCATTTTTCAAAAGGCTTTTCATTAGCACTCCGTGTTACGCAAGAAAGGAATATTGCTATTCTTAGAAATAGTTTCTACGGAAGAGTTATTTCGCACTTTCCAGTGCTGTTTTTTTCTTCGCGATATTCTTGAGTTATGTTTGCGATGTAGCATCACGAGTCACTTCAAACTTTTTTTTGTAAGCAAAGTCCCATTTTTTGGTGGAAACCTATAGAATCCGTAATAGTATATATACCATAGCAATAAGTAATTTGATTTTATAATCAAGTTATAAAACTTGCCATAATTCCCTGTACATTTGCCTTCTTTTAAAATTAAGTAATGAGCAAATCAAAAACCAACTTTTCAACTGTTTTTAAATCGATAATCTGGCCAAGAAGAAAACTCTTGTCTGTGGGTTTATTGCTTATTGTAATTAGTCGTATGGCTAGTCTTGTTTTACCTGGGGCTTCTAAGATTTTAATGGATGACGTGGTTGTTAATAAAGACATGGACGGTTTATTTAAAGTACTACTTTGGGTAACCGCAGCAATTGTGGTTCAAGCAATCACCTCTTTTTTACTGACAAAACTGCTAAGTGTAGAAGCTCAATTGTTAATTGCAGAATTACGTGTAAAGGTGCAAAAGAAGGTTTTGGGTTTACCGATTAACTTTTTTGACAATGCAAAATCAGGAGAATTAGTAGCTCGAATTATGAGCGATGTAGAAGGAGTTCGAAATCTAGTTGGAACGGGTTTGGTTCAGCTTATTGGAGGTACTTTGACCGCCATAGTGTCCTTAGTGTTACTCATTCAGATTAGTCCTTCAATGACGGCTTACGTATTGATACCAGTGACTATTTTTGCTATTGTTGCAATGAAAGCTTTTGGTTTTATTCGTCCTATTTTTAGAGAAAGAGGTAAGATAAATGCAGAGGTAACCGGACGATTAACTGAAACGCTAAATGGAGTTAGAGTAATTAAAGGATTTAATGCCGAGGCCCAGGAAATCAAATCATTTGAAAATGGGGTGGAGAAATTATTTTTGAATGTGAAAAAGAGTTTGACTTCTACCGCTCTAGTTACCAGTTCGGCAACATTGCTTTTAGGACTTGCGTCTGCAGGGATTATGGGGATGGGTGGGTATAAAATAATTGATGAAACAATGACTTTTGGTGATTTTTTAGCATTTACACTATACCTAGGATTTATGATTGCGCCTTTGGTTCAAATGAGTAACATTGGGACCCAATTAACAGAAGGGTTTGCAGGACTTGATCGTACTGAAGAGTTAATGAGCCTAGAAGATGAACACGATGAAGAAAACCGCACGGTTATTTTAAAGGATGTAGTAGGAAATATTAAATTCGAAAATGTAGCCTTTGCATATGAAGAAGAGAAAGAGGTTTTACATGGAATTGATATTGATGCACCCTCCGGCAGTGTTACTGCCTTGGTAGGTTCTTCTGGTTCAGGAAAAAGTACCATTGCTGGGTTAGTTTCCTCCTTTATGAATCCAAATAGTGGCGTAGTAAGTATTGACGGTCAAGATATTTCTAAAGTTACTTTATCGAGTTACCGAGAAAATTTAGGGGTGGTGTTACAAGATGATTTCTTATTTGAAGGAACCATTCGTGAAAACATTATGTTTCCTAGACCTAACGCTACCAATGAAGAGGTTATCAAAGCAGTGAGTGCAGCTTATGTGAATGAATTCACCGATCGGTTTGAGGAGGGTCTAGAGACCGTTATTGGAGAAAGAGGCGTGAAGTTGTCTGGTGGTCAACGTCAACGTATTGCAATTGCACGAGCGGTATTAGCAGATCCTAAAATTTTGATTTTGGATGAAGCTACTTCAAATCTTGATACGGAGAGTGAAGCCATGATTCAACAAAGTTTAACGGAATTGATGAAAGGAAGAACCACATTTGTTATTGCACATAGATTGAGTACTATTCGTCAAGCAGATCAGATTTTAGTAGTAGAAAAAGGACTTATTGCTGAGAAAGGTACTCATGATGAGCTAATCAAAAAGGAAGGTAGATATCATCAATTGTTTACGTACCAAGCCAGAATTTAAATAAACAACATCGCCAACTTAATATCGGAGTATTCATATTCGTTATGTAACATATTTCGAATAACCCCTAGTTTAATTGGCTCGTCTTTGGGCTTTGTTTTCAAATATTTTGAATGGGCAGCTTGAATTCGAATTAAATCTGTTTTATGGGGTTTGAACTTATCTAAATCTAATTTTGGGTATTCGGTTTTTAACTTGATGAGGTGCGTAATAATAGAGCTAGCTCCTAATCCCCGTTCCGCTGCAATTTCAAGGATGTTGAACCCTTTATCTACTAGGTCTTTGGTTTGCTCGTAAGTCGACTTTTTAAACGTTTTTGATTTTACTTTTTTAGCATATTGTTCAATTTCTTTTTCATTAGTTAGCCCTTCACACCATTGAACAAACTCTTTCGCTTCGCGTTCTAATTCTGTGGTGTCAATGTAACGTATTTCATTTTCTGAAGAAAGCTGTTGAAAGCGTTGATCTGCTTTTAGCGCTAAGCCATCCACTTCAATAGCCGTTTTATTAAATCCAATCAGTTTTAAGCTTTCCAATTCTTTTAATCGAGAAAGGGCAACGTAGCCTTGACCTTTTTCAAAGGTTCTGCTCAAGTCAATTTCGGCAGCATCTAAGGTCATTCCTTGACTTTTATGAACCGTTATCGCCCAAGCTAATCTAAGGGGCACTTGATCGTATTTAGCTAACGACTTACCGGCATCATCATCAATGCTCCAAGAATCATGAGCAGCTGTAATTTTTTTGCCATTAAGTAATCTAACGATGGGAAATCCTACATCTTCGCTAAAGCCAATTACTTCACCAAGAGATCCATTTATATAACCCATATCTGGGTTGTTTTTTACAAACATCACCTTTGCTCCAATTTTTAAATCGATCAACTCTGAAGCTTGAACCGATTTTTTAAAAGATTCTAGAATTTTTGGGTTACCCGTTGTTTTAGCTTTGAAAAGTTTAGTCGCTCCTGCTAGTTTTAATAATGCCGCCTTATTTATACGGTCAACATCTGTATTATGGGTATACAGCTTAGTGGGTTCAAAATGATTGGGCAAAATGGTATTGGAAGCGCTTTCTAAGTGAAGTAATGAGTTTCTAGAAACATTACCTGTTCTAATTTCATTTAAAATAGAATTAAGAGAGTTATTACTTTGACGGTATTGTTCGGTGAGGTAACAAATTTTCAGATCAGCTTCTACCCAAGCATTTGACATAAAAGCAAAACGGTCTCTAATAGGAGAGTCTCCAATAGGAGGGAGTTGAAAGAAATCTCCAGCAATAACAATTTGAATATCACCAAAAGCGCCTTTTTGACTTTTAAAATGTTTTAATACTTGGTTAATCATATCTAGCTGATTTCTATGCAGCATAGAAATTTCATCGATAATTAAAACCTTGGCCTTTTCTAAATTCTTTTTTAAATATTGTTTGGTCCCCATTGATCGCAAATCAGATGAGGTTAATTTATCTTTTATTCCAATTCCACTCCAAGAATGAATAGTAGTTCCTCCCATATGAGTAGCCGCAATTCCGGTAGAGGCCGTTACAGCAACTCTAATTTTTCTAGCTTTAAGATATGCTATATATTGGTTTAAAACATAGGTTTTTCCAGCACCAGCCGAACCGGTAAGAAATACATTTTCTCCTGATTTAAGGATGTCTAGTGCTTGAGATTGCTTCATTGATAACTTTTAAAGTGGGAAGTCAAAAGTAAGTTTTTGACGGTGTATTTCTAGTATGACAAATGAACCCAACAAGTTCTTTTTTAATAAACATATATTTTTAAATAGTGACTTTAGGATTACTTACTTCTTCTGCGTTTGATTATGTAATCCGGTACTGCGGTCCAATTAAATATATCTTTTATTGACTGAGGTCTTTCATTGGCTCTCCAGTAAAAGTATCTCAGTAATTTTAATTGTTCCGTGATTTTACTCATGGGTAAAAAAACACCATCGGGCTGATTGTAAAATTTTATATTATTGATTCCGTCAGAGTCAATGAAAATACTCATGCTACTGCAATCTAAGCGATTCATTCCCATTAACTCTTGGTCCTCATCTCTAACATAATAAATAGTTTGCCCAGACCTGTTTACGTCAATCTTATAAATTTCATTATTTCTAAAATGAGCGAAAAGAGATTTACCTTTTATTTGGTTGTATAAAGCCGAATCTTCTTCGGAAATAATAAAGGCTTCCTCAAAAATTTGCATGTTTTGAATGACACCATCGTAGTTGGTAATAACGATTTCTTTGCCCGTAATTTGATTGCTATCCACCCAAACTATCGGGTTGTAAAACATTCTGATGGTAGAGTCTAATTCAGAAAATGACAATGAATCGCATTTACCTTGCAAATCAGGTTTGAAAAACTGTACCTGATGAAAGGCTTGAACCAATCTAAAAATACCAGTAGGGTCCATTTGGGTATACAAGGAATCGGAATGTAATTGTAAAGTATCTTTTGTAAATGCCATTAATAAACGCGAATGTCCGGTAACCAAAGAGGTTTTTTTGGAGGTATTGTATTTCGCATAATCACCGTAAACTTCTGTTTTATTAATGGTATCGTATATTTCTACATGACCGAATCCTTCTCCGTATTTTAGTTTTTCATCATATACGACACTGTCTGCCTTCATGATTTGCTCTTTTGAAACCATTTTGACGTTTTTTGAAAAAGCAGAGAACTGATGAGTCTGGTCATAAAACCCACTTTCACAGTAAATGGTGTTAGAATCGCTAATAATGTTTGTAGGGCCGTGAAATTTCACTAATTCTGTCTGGGTGTTATATTCCATGGTATCCGATAGAATAGTATAATCTTCGGTTACATACGAAACCTCTTTTTTAAAAAAGAAAACTTTAGTATTGGTATTATAATTACCCCGTTCACTCTTTAAAACAGAAGTGTTTTCTGTATTGGTAATAATTCCTCCTCCAGTATAGGTAGTGGAATTAGTTTGAGTATCAAAGTCAAGTCTTTTGGTTTTAAGAATTTGGGTTTCATTTGTTAACGTAATATTCCCTCGTAATTGCCCTAAATGTTTTACTCCATCAAAACTAAGAGAGTCACCGGTCATGGTTGTCTTTTTTTCCTTATCAACTACTTTGACATGACCGAAGGCCTTCATTACGTTAGATTTTGAATAGGATACGGCACTGTCGCAATACATTAAAGTCTTGCCTTGTTTGAATCGCACATTTCCTACCAAAGTTCGAGTGCCTTTTTGAGTATCTATAGTGGCATTCTTTGCGCCAAGTATTTTTATTTTATTGGACTTTTGGCTATAGGTAAATAGAGGAGATACAAGCAATATAACTGCGAGTATTCCTACTATTTTAAATGGATTTAAATTGTCCTTCATTATCAAAATAAGCCTAAAAAAAAAGTGATTAAAAATTCATCTAATCACTTTTTTATACATTTTTATTAATTAACTATTCTAAAATAGTTTGATCTCTAACTAACGTTTTCTCTCTATCTGGACCCACAGAAACAATAGCGATAGGAACGCCTAATTCTTGTTCTAGGTAGTTGATGTAATCAGATAATTCAGAAGGAAAGTCAGCTTCACTTTTTAAATTTTGTAAGTCGTCTTCCCATCCCGGAAAAGATTTATAGACTGGCTTGGCTTCATTACTTACAATATCGTATGGAAAATAGTCGATTTGCTCCCCTAAATATTCGTAGTGAGTACACACTTTTACGGCACTAAAGCCACTTAATACATCTGCTTTAGTCATGATTAACTTGGTGACACCATTGACCATAATTGCATATTTTAATGCAGGTAAATCTACCCAACCACATCTTCTTGGTCTACCCGTTGTTGCGCCAAACTCATGACCATTCTTAGCAAGAGTAGCTCCATCTTCATCAAATAATTCGGTTGGAAATGGACCACTTCCCACACGTGTGCAATAGGCCTTGAAAATACCAATGACTTCACCAATTTTATTTGGCGCTAAACCTAATCCAGTGCACGCTCCTGCAGCAACTGTATTAGAGGAGGTAACATACGGATAAGAACCAAAGTCGATATCTAGTAAAGATCCTTGAGCCCCTTCCGCTAAAACACGTTGACCTGCTTTTAATGCATTATTGACAGAGTGCTCACTGTCTACGTACGGAATTTCTTTTAAACGAGCTACACCTGCAAAGAATGCCGTTTCTAAATCAGCTAATGTAGAAAGGTCAAAACCGTATTGAGAAAGAATTTTTAAATGCTTTTCTTTTAAAGCATTGTATTTCTCAACAAATTGGTCACTTTCGGTATCTCCAACTCTTAAGCCGTTTCTCCCCGTTTTGTCCATATATGTTGGACCAATACCTTTCAAAGTAGAACCAATTTTGGTTTTCCCCTTTGAAGCTTCCGAAGCAGCATCTAGTAGTTTATGGGTAGGAACAATTAAATGCGCCTTGCGTGAGATTTGAAGTACGGCATTAATATCTACGTTAAAAGGCTCTAAATCTTCAATTTCGCCTTTTAAAATTGCGGGGTCTATAACCACGCCATTCCCAATTAAGTTAACGGTATCTGGTCTGAAAACTCCAGAAGGAATAGTATGTAAAACATGTTTTTTACCGTCCCATTCTAATGTGTGACCTGCATTTGGTCCCCCTTGAAAACGTGCAATAATGTTGTATTTTGGAGTTAAAAAGTCAACAATCTTGCCTTTTCCTTCATCTCCCCATTGAAGCCCTAATAATACGTCTGCTTGCATTTTGGTTTATTATTCTTTATTGTTTTTTTTCTTTTCCTTTGCCGAAAAATCAGCATATATATTTAGCGAATGGTGCAGTACATCTACCCCAAATTGCTCCGCAATACTGTTTTTAATCATTTGAATACGCGGGTCACAAAACTCAATTACCTTTCCTGTTTCCACATCAATTAAATGATCGTGCTGTTTACTTGCAAAGGCTTTTTCAAATTGGGCTTGATTTTTTCCAAATTGATGCTTTCTAATTAACCCAGAGGCTAATAGAAGCTCAATTGTATTATACAAAGTAGCGCGACTCACTCTGTATTTTTTGCTCGTCATTTGGTTATATAATGATTCTACATCAAAATGACCTTCTTGACTATAAATTTCATCGAGTATAGCAAAGCGTTCAGGCGTTTTTCTATGCTTGTTCTGTACCAAAAAATTAGCAAATAATTGCTTTACTTGTTCTTTTCTATCTTCGTTATCCATTCAAAAAAAATGACAGGCAATGATATTCAATTTTCAGAGTATTATAAAGCTAATATCGAGATATTAATTACAAGTTATTCAATCTTGTATATGGCCGTTTTATTTAATTGAATTTATTGAAATTCAATTAAATAAGTTAGGTTACTCAGGTTGAATACGCATGTATTAACTCATTTTAGATGACCTAATTTCTGAATTTTATGATTCTTTATTTTTTTAATTGAAAAAAAGTAAACTGGAATGAATAAAATTTTGAATTTCGAATAGGATAAAACTTACGTTATGTCTGGTTTATTTGAGATACAGAAAAAATACTTGTTGTTTTGGTCAAATAAATACCTAACTTTCAATAAAACATTGGGCATTGAGTTTTAATAATCAAAATAGGGCAATATTAGGAATAACAAAGTCAACATATCTGTACCTGTTATTTCTTCTAGTTATAGTTTCCAAATTAGGAACTTCGCAAATTGGTAAGCCCCAAAATTTAGAAGTTTTTACGGGACCCGATTTTAAAAATGAGAGAAAGGAACCTGTCAATCAAATTATCGGAAAGGATCAAAATGGAACTCTTGTTATGGGATACAATGGGGATCAATTGGTGCTATATAATTACTCTTCGGATTTACAATTGCAGAATAAAAAAACGGCAAAATTGGTTTTTGAAGGCAAGAAACTAGACTTTCATCAGGTAGTGAAAATGGAAATGAATTACTTTTTAATAACCTCTTACTTAGACAAAAAGAATAGGCAAGTCACTTTATACGGACATAAGTTAAATAGACAATCACTCATCTTTGAAGGTGCGAAAGAAATTACAGCTCATTCTTATGAAGATTTTAATAGAAAGGAATCACCCATTTATTCTTGTGTAGCCTCAAAAGATGGAAAGCATTTAATATGTGTAACTAGTTTACCTAGCCATCTATCTCATACGTACCTATTTGATGTATTGGTTATAAATAAAGATATGGAATTGGTTTGGTCAAAAACTAGCCTAAAAATTAAGAGTATGCAACCTCAACAAGTTCTGCATGATGTTCAAGTAGGGCCAGATGGAAGCGTTTATGTACTCGCTAAAATTTACGATTTAAAAAAAGGGTTAAAAGGGTTAAACTACAGATTTGAACTTCAAGTGTATTCAGAGGAAGCAGAGAAACCATTTATTTTCAAAACTAACTTGGATAGTAACATAATTAGTGATTTGAAATTTGAATTGTTTGAAAATGGCACGGTCTATTTTATTGGTTTTTGTGCGAATAAAGAAGGACTTCAAACTGGTATTTTATGTTTTTTATTAGGGGGAGAAACGTTTGAATTAAAAAATAAAACAAAAATAGATTTCCCTTCTGATTTTATTTTCCAGCATGGTTCTGAAAAAGAGAGAAGAAGAGCTTTCAAAAAAACAAAACAGGGTAAAGATGTGGGCTTTTACTCTTTCGAAGTAGACGATTTAATTGCCCATGAAAATGGATCGGTGACTATGCTGGCAGAGCAATACTCGTATTACCAAAACTGTTACACAGATGGTACTGGTTCCATTAGATGTACCGACAACTATATATATGGAAATATTATTACTGTTAAGTTCTCGCAAATAGGTGTAGTGGAATGGATGGACTTGGTTCCGAAATATCAGCATACTATTAATGATGGTGGTTATTTTTCAGGGTATTGTGTGTCGCAACTTACCGATGGGTCTATTAATTTAATCTTTAACGATAGTCCTAAAAATAGTTATTACAGGGAAACAGGAGAACATTATGGATGGAACGGAACAAGAGGTAAAACCGATGTAGTAGTATACAATATTGAAGAAGAAGGAAAAACAAATAGATATATCCTTTTAAAAGGAAGTGATGAAGATTTAATGAGTAGACCTAAAGTAGCACTGCAATTAAGTGAATCGGAAGTATTACTTATGGGAGAGTCACGAAAAATATATCGGTTTTATCGATTGCTTTTTGAGTGATTTCACCTCAATTAAATATCTTTTTTTTTACCTTTAAGGGAATCGCAAATTCAGTTTCACTTTTTCCTTATTCGAATTAGTTCCCTAAGCTGTTTATGTTATAACGTTAAAAATCATATATGCCTGGCCTTAAGAAATGTATTATCATCTTTATGTGTATTTTTTTTTGAGTTCTGTTTAAGGGTAAGAAATTTTATGGGAATCGGATGTGGTAAAAGGACCTACCTATGAAAAAACCTCAGGTAGAGATCAATTAAACCAAACTGTAGGTTCTCTTGACGAATATATCATTGGATTGGGGGTTAATATGTGGTTCATAAAATCAATTATTTACGTTTTCATACAGAACAAAAATTATTAAAAAAAAAGGGCTGGTTTCAATTAATACCAAGGTCTTAAAACATGCCAAATCTAGAAACATTTATTCTGAAAACGGAAACTTTCAAATTGTTGGCTTCTATTCCGGTAATGGAGGTGGTCAGGAT
>JBLFZF010000068.1:0-16486 GCA_047610145.1 Salibacteraceae bacterium
ATATTTTGGTAAGATAACTAGGAACAACAGGAGGCTTAGAAGAAAAAGAGTTCAGAAATAATACATAAGCTCATTCCCTAACCGGAGTGGGCTTTTTTAGTTCTTCTATTAATAAGGTATATTTTAAAAATGTTGAAAAAAGCTTACCGTTTTAAAAACTTTCACTAGTATAAATATTTGGCTGAAGTATCTTTGAAAAAAAATAAATGTTGAACATCATTAAGGCCCTTTTACTTCTCTTTACAATAATTTGTTTCAAATCTGTTTACTCATCCGAACACACCTATTCAGAAAAATTTTCCGTTGAATCGGTAGAACTTACATTCAGTGAATTTGACGAGTTACTTAATGAAACGAAAAGTTTAGTTACCAGATTAAATGGGCCAACGAATAAAAAAGTAAATATTGAAGCTTTAATAGTTAACAGGAAAGGGGAATTATTTATTGAAAACTGGACAACGTTTGAGGATATTAAATTTAATGATTTTCAAAAGGCAGAAATCAAAATCCACTTTTTAGGAGGTGAGGCAATAACATTTATTGAATTCAAACTAAACAACGAGGTAAGAAACATTGAAATTGAGGGGGGCAACCTAAAAGACATTGAAAACATTAAGCAAGTTTTAATTGTAGACTTTAGAGAAAAGGTTTCTTTCTGGACACTTCCACTTTTTAAAATGTATTTCACCAGAGGCATTCTTATTCTAGGGGCTGTTTTATTTTGGGTGAAATTCAAAGCTAGAAAGGAAGACGATTTTACAGAGAAGGAAAAGAGGGACCGTATAGTTTATTCTATTCTTTGGTTAACAGCATTGGCACTTTGGGGAATTATTAGTTTTCTATCAAACGAATTGGGCATGTGGGTATTTTCAAGCTTTTATGTTTCTAGGGAAGAGGTAAGTATTTATTTGGGAGTATTGGCCGTTTTGACACCTATTGCGCTTGTATTATCTTTGGTGATCCCTATAATAAAACCAATATTAAAATTCTTCAAAGAATCATTCAAGGATGACGAATAAACCCATTTGTTAAAACACCCCCTCAGTTTAGTGCGTTACGAAATGAAGTGGAATTTGTTAAGGTTTGTGATAGAGTGGTTTATACTCTTAAAGAAACAAATGGAACTTCTGATATGTAGGAGCTTTCTGATCATATAAATTTTGAGTACGATACTTTGATAAATTCGCGGACAGATGGTTCTTTTGTATATATATATTTATATACAGAGTATGAAGTAATACCAAAAGGGAGGTGTAAGAATTTCAATTTGATAGGAGGAGTTGAGACTCTTACTGGTGTAAGTATGAGTTTTTCTAAGACGATTTTAGGGAGCTCAAATTTATTCACCTATATAGTTGAGGGTGATTTTATTCCAAGTTTGAAGGTGATTTTTGAAGAGGTATTAATGTTTCCACCAAGTATTGTTATAGATACACATGATTATGGGATATTTCTCGATTTAAAAGATTTGCCAACTCGCTAGTATTGGTGTAACAGGGGTGAATTTGTTTTCTATCAGCGTTACTAAATACAATAAAACTCACCCTTTAACGCCCATTAAAACGTACTTTTGCGACCTTCTAAAAAGCTATATTTATGATCAGTCAAGAGGTATATAAACCGAATAATAAAGTTAGAATAGTTACCGCAGCATCTTTGTTTGACGGGCATGATGCAGCCATCAATGTGATGCGAAGAATCATTCAATCTACTGGAGTTGAGGTAATTCACTTAGGTCACGATAGAAGTGTGGAGGATGTCGTAAACACCGCTATTCAAGAAGATGTACAAGCTATTGCAATGACTTCTTACCAAGGTGGACATAACGAGTATTTAAAGTACATGTATGACTTATTAAAGGAAAATGGTGGGTCTCATATAAAAATATTTGCGGGTGGTGGTGGAACAATTCTCCCTTCTGAGATTGAAGAATTAGAAGCATACGGTATTGAACGTATTTACCATCCCGATCACGGCCGTGAAATGGGCTTGCAAGGAATGATTAATGATTTAGTTCAGCGATCTGATTTCCCGTTAGGTAAAGATATCAATGTTGATTTAGATAAAGTAAAAGCGAAGAGTAAAGGTTCCATTGCGAAACTAATTAGTGCGGCAGAGAACTACCCGGAGGATTATACTTCTGTATGGGGAAAAGTAGATAAATTATCAGCAGCATCTAAATCGCCCGTTCTAGGTATTACGGGTACCGGAGGTTCAGGTAAATCGAGTTTGGTAGATGAACTGGTGCGCAGATTTTTATTAGACTTTACGGATAAAGACATTGCGATTATCTCGGTAGATCCCTCAAAAAGAAAAACTGGTGGTGCGCTTTTAGGAGATAGAATTAGAATGAACGCGATTAATAACAATCGTGTGTATATGCGCTCTTTGGCTACCCGTCAAAGTAACTTGGCTTTATCTAAGCACGTTTCTAAAGCGTTAGATATTTTAAAATCGGCCAATTATGATTTAATTATTCTAGAGACTTCCGGTATTGGTCAATCCGATACAGAAATCATGGATCACTCGGATGTGGCGCTATATGTAATGACGCCTGAGTTTGGGGCCGCTACGCAGTTAGAGAAAATTGATATGCTTGATTTCGCTGATTTAGTAGCGATAAATAAATTTGACAAACGTGGTGCATTGGATGCTGTACGTGATGTAAAGAAACAATACGTTCGTAATCACCTGTTATGGGAAGCAGACCCAGAAACTTTACCGGTTTTTGGAACCATTGCTTCTCAATTCAATGATCCAGGAATGAATAGCTTGTATAAGGCTATTATGGATAAAATGACAGAGAAAACAGCCAGCGAAATGCACTCAAGTATGGAAATTACGAAAGAGATGTCTGAAAAGATATTTGTAATTCCACCTGCTAGAGTGCGTTACTTATCTGAGATTTCTGAAAGTAACCGCAAGTACGATCTGGATGTCGATAAACAATCGGTTATTGCTCAAAAATTATATGGTATTTATACCACGATTAATACGGTTTCTGACCAAGAATTGCCCTTATCAAAACGAGGAATAGAATCCGAAGGAATTGCGGTAACAGTTGAAAATAAAGACTTATTTGATTTGTTGTTAAAGGAATTTGACCGTTTAAAAATGGACTTAAATCCTTACCACTGGGAAACCATTTTAAACTGGGGTAAGGTTGTTGAAAAATACAAAAACCCAATCTTTAAGTTTAAAGTAAGAGATAAGGAGTTATCTATTAAAACGCATACAGAGTCATTATCACATAGTCAAATACCAAAAATATCCTTACCTAAGTATCAAGCGTGGGGTGATTTATTACGTTGGAACTTGCAAGAAAATGTACCGGGAGTATTTCCTTACACCGCAGGTTTATTTCCATTCAAAAGAGAAGGGGAAGATCCAACCAGAATGTTTGCCGGTGAAGGAGGTCCAGAACGTACCAATCGTAGGTTTCACTACGTAAGTGCAGGAATGCCAGCGAAACGTTTATCTACTGCATTTGATTCGGTAACGCTTTATGGAAACGATCCAGGGACTCGTCCAGATATTTATGGTAAAATTGGAAATTCTGGGGTTTCTATTTGCTGTTTGGATGACGCTAAGAAATTATATTCAGGTTTTGATTTATCGCATGCATTAACATCGGTGTCGATGACCATTAACGGTCCTGCTCCAATGTTGTTAGGATTCTTTATGAATGCAGCCATTGATCAAAACTGTGAGAAATACATTATTGAAAACGGTCTTGAAAAAGAAGTAGAAGCGGAGATTGCAAAATACTACAAGGATCTAGGTATTGACAGACCTGCATATCAAGGAGTTTTACCGGAAGGAAACGATGGTTTAGGTTTAATGTTATTGGGTGTAACCGGTGATCAAGTATTACCTGCGGATGTATACCAAGCTATTAAAGTAGATACCTTAACGAAAGTTAGAGGTACCGTTCAAGCGGATATCTTAAAAGAAGATCAAGCGCAAAACACGTGTATTTTCTCTACAGAATTCGCATTGCGTCTAATGGGTGATGTGCAAGAGTATTTTATTGATAACGGAGTTCGAAACTTCTATTCTGTGTCTATCTCAGGGTATCATATCGCAGAAGCCGGAGCAAATCCAATTACCCAATTGGCATTGACTTTAGCGAACGGATTTACGTATGTAGAATACTACATGAGTAGAGGAATGGATATCAATAAATTTGGTCCAAACCTATCTTTCTTTTTCTCTAATGGAATTGACCCAGAATACGCGGTAATTGGCAGAGTAGCGCGTAAAATTTGGGCGAAAGCCATGAAAGATAAGTATGGGGCAAATGCACGTGCGCAAATGCTGAAGTACCATATTCAAACCAGCGGAAGATCGTTACATGCGCAAGAAATTGACTTCAACGATATTCGTACTACATTACAAGCACTTTATGCTATTAACGACAACTGTAACTCGTTACACACCAATGCGTATGATGAGGCTATTACTACGCCTACCGAAGAATCGGTAAGAAGAGCGATGGCTATTCAGTTGATTATTAATAAAGAGCTTGGTTTATCTAAAAATGAGAATCCAATTCAAGGCGCTTTCATTATTGAAGAATTAACCGATTTAGTAGAAGAAGCGGTATTGGCTGAGTTTGATAGAATAACCGAAAGAGGTGGCGTTTTAGGGGCAATGGAAACGATGTATCAAAGAAGTAAAATTCAAGAAGAATCATTGTATTACGAAACCTTGAAACATACGGGTGAGTTTCCAATTATTGGAGTGAATACGTATTTGAACTCAGAAGGTTCTCCAACAGTACTGCCTAAAGAAGTGGTTAGAGCCACCGAAGAAGAGAAACAATATCAAATCAAAATGTTAGGTGATCTACAAAAAGCGAAAGCCGATAAAGTAGAAAAGCAATTAGCTAAAATTAGATTGGCAGCCGTTCAAAACGAAAACATTTTTGAAGAATTGATGGAAGTCACAAAATACTGTTCTTTAGGTCAAATTACCGAATCCCTATTCTTAGTAGGTGGTCAGTACCGTAGAAACATGTAAAACAAAATAAATTCGAAAAAGCGCTTTGATTTCAAAGCGCTTTTTTTTTGGTTAATTTTTGCTTATCCCGACTCAATTGCCTCCACTTCTCCCTATTTAGATTTTTATTTGTTTTTTTGTTAAACCATTTAGTTTTTGTGCAGTCTACTATGGCTATACGTAACCATTATATTCCACATTAATGAAACAGTTCATTTTAGTATTATTCATTTTATTTCTAGGTAATGAATGCGATGCGCAAGGTGGGGTAAATGGGCAAGGCCGATCTACAGGTGTAAAAGGAAAAAGAATATCTATTTCGGGTGAGGTTCTAGGTAAAGTTGTTGACTATCAAACGGGCGAGCCTCTACAATATACCAATGTGGCTTTATACTCTAAGAGAGATAGTACGTTGATAACCGGCACGATTACGGAAAAAAATGGAGAGTTTCATTTACAGAAAATAAAAGGGGGGAGGTACTATTTGGTAGTGAATTTTGTAGGGTATAAAAACAAAATCGAGAAAGATATAGCCCTTTCAGTCACTAACGCTCTGGTAGATTTAGGGAAAATAGAATTGCGTATGAAGGCGGAAGTTTTAGAGGCCTTTGAAATTACTTCCGAAAAGGAAGGAATTGAATTCAAAATGGATAAGAAAGTGGTGAATGTAGATAAGTTTTATACGGCTACAGGCGGAACCACCGTAGATATTTTAGAAAACGTTCCTTCGGTATCGGTCGA
This sequence comes from Salibacteraceae bacterium, assembly GCA_047610145.1. Taxonomy (GTDB): domain Bacteria; phylum Bacteroidota; class Bacteroidia; order Flavobacteriales_G; family Salibacteraceae; genus CAJXZP01. The sequence goes on from JBLFZF010000068.1 coordinate 5,743, forward strand.
TGCTGAGCGAAATGTAACCTTAAGAGGTAGTTCAGGTTTTACTGTTCTGGTAGATGGACGTCCTACGGTAATGCCGGCAGCTGATGTGCTTGAACAATACCCTGCAAGTGCAATTGAGAGCATAGAAATTATCACGAACCCATCGGCTAAATATGATCCAGAAGGAACCGCAGGTATCCTAAATATCGTAACTAAAAAGCAGAAACAACTCGGAGTTAGTGGGATTGCTAACTTGAATATTGGAATGTTTGCTAATTATGGTGGCGATGTTTTGGTGCAGGTGAAAAATAAAAAAGCAAGTTGGTATGTTGGGCTGGATATAAATAAAAGAGGAAGAGTTGGAACACAAGAAACATATAATGCCACCACCTACTCTGATACCATGAATGTGGTAGGTGGTGTAGGAGATTATTCAGGGTATAGATCTACAGCATCGGCTAGAGCAGGTATAGATATTAAGCTTTCTAACAAGAACTATTGGCTAATTGAAGGATCCGTTCAACAATCAGATAGAAAAAGATCGAATGAGCTCGATTATATCGAAGCATCTAATGGATTAGTGCTAGATAATTACAACAGTTTAAATGAAAGTAGTCGTGTGGGTTCAAATTGGAATGTGAACTCTGATTACACCCATAAGTTTAGAGGGGAAGATAAGAAGTTTTCTTGGCAGGTATCTTGGAGTGAAAGTCAGGGGGATGAGTACAATTTGAATGAGCTATTTGATTTAGACGATAACCAGTTAAGAGAAGGACAAAGAACAACAGAAGTGGGACCTAACCTGAAAGGTCAAACCCGATTGAATTTTGAGAATAAAATAAATGATTCACTTCGATATGAAATCGGCTATCAAGGTACTTATGACGCCAGTAGAGATCAATTTGGGACATCTTTATACAACGTGGGTAACAGTTCTTACCAAATCATTGATTCGGTTTCTAGGAAATCGGAATTTCAGCGAATGATTCACGCTCCTTATATAGTTTTGGCAGGTAAGAAGGGCAAATTAGGGTATCAATTTGGTTTAAGAACAGAGTTTACGCAACGGAATACCACCATTGTTGGCGAAAATGAAGAATATCCAATAAATAGAATTGATCTTTTCCCTACGGTACATTTCTCTTACCAGTTGCCTAAAAAACATTCGTTGATGGGTAGTTATAGCCGAAGAATTGAAAGATCTCGTCCATGGGAACTAGAACCTTATGTAACGGCAAAAGATCAATGGAACTATCGTTCAGGTAATCCGAATATTGATCCAGAATATATCGATGCGATTGAAATAGGCTATCAAAAACGTTTTAATAAAGTGTTTTTTTCTGCCGAAACATACTTCAGATATACGCAGGATAAAGTAGAGCGTATTCGACAGGCATATCCTGAAAAAGGAGCTGGAGTCACATTACAAATTCCTGAAAATGTGGGGACAGATCAATCTCTTGGTGTAGAGTTTATGGCAAAGTCGAAAATAAAAAAGTGGTGGGATATTAGCTTAATGGGTAATTTATATGATTACAAGGTGCAAGGAGAATATACCGATTATGTAAACAATCGCACCTATAGTTTTGATAATGCGAGTACTAATTATACGATTCGATTAAATCAAACTTTTGCGATAATGGAAAATGCTAAGTTTCAATTTAACAGTTCGTATAATAGTCCCACAGCTTCAGCGCAAGGCAATCGTTCTGGTTTTGTGAATTTCACGGCATCCATACGTACCGAATTGATGGAAAAAAAACTGGCTCTAAATTTACAGTTTAGAAATCTCTTTGCTACGACCTTATATGAGTCGGTGAGCTATGGTCCTAATTTCGAATCAAGAAATAAAATAGCGATGGCTGGTCCTGTTGTAAAGTTTACAGCTACCTATAAATTAAATAATTATAAGGCTAGAAGTAAAAAAGAGAGAGGTAGTTCCGTCTCCGATGAGTAAAAAAAAACTACTCTTTTTTGCGAGCAACTTTGATATCTCTTTCTAATTTCTTTTGGTTACGTTCTTTTTGTGTGGCTCTACTTTTCTCAACTTTGTTTAAAATTTTATCTAAGTTTTCATCCTTTTGATCAATTTGCTGTTGGTAGTATTCTTTTTCACAATCTCTTTTAAAGTCTGGTTTTTTGAAATGATTGGATATAATGCAACCCAGGTTATCACCGTTTTTAAAAGGTTCGGTATATGCCAACCCAACTCCTTGGGTATAAGGAGAGGTGTTTACATATACGGGATTAAGTTCATTAGATCGTTGAAACACTTTACCTACAATATTTCCTTTTCTATTAACTTTATAGGAAACAGTAAATTCACCCACAAAATTGTTAGCGTTTGTTGCGGTTTGAGAAGGGTTGTCAGTTGTAATGCCGACATTTGTTTCAATTAAAACACGATCATCAAAAATTTGAGTAGAAAGTGCAAGTTCCACTTCCGATGCCGTGGTTTCTGCCCCTGGACTATACCGCACACCAACATCAAAGTCGTTACTTATTTTAGAAAGCCAATTACTTAATTGATTAGATAAAACCTCAGTAGAGTTTGTTCCAATTACAGAAGAGCCACTGGAAACATCATTATTAGAAATAGGTAAAAATTTATTAAGAATCAGTAAAGCGAATACTTGTTTGTTTTTGGCACCTACATCTAATGAATTGAGTAAGGTTTCTACTTCTTCATATTTTGGAGGAAGTAAAAAAGAAAATCCTAAATCAGGGTTCATATAGTTTCCACTCATATGGAGTATAACCTCCACGGGTATACGGGCTGTACTATCAGCAGATGCATAAATTTGTAGGTCTACTAAACTGGTTCTTACCTTGTAAGAGGCATCAATATCTGCCTTTCCAGAGTAGGGGTCACCATTCCAAGTAAGTTTACCACCCGGCTTAATCTTGAATTTTTTACTGATTACTTTTGAAAACGTAAATAAATAGAAACCATTAACTATTTCATAGGTGCCATAAATATTAAAGTCTCCGTTTTTATTTATTTTAAGATTAATACTCCCGTTTCCAGTAGCTTGAATTTTATCATTGGTAAATTCGTCAAAAATTAATTGAACTTCTGCATTTTTATCTAGATTCAGGGTCATGTCTAGATTTAGTCCAAAGGATTCTTCGTGTTGAAATGATTCTTCACTTAAGGTGTCAGAGGTGTTTTTATCACTCTTAAAAAATATATAATCCCTTTGAGAGACTTCGTCATCTTCATAAAAAGGAATAGTAACAAAGGTTTCAGGGCCAGAGTTTATGTTTGCGTTAATACTAACATCACCTTGATAGTTGGATTCAATACCAATAGATGATTCAGGGTTTAAATATACTTGACCATAGAAGTATTTATTGTCAATTTTTGAGGTGTTAAAAGCTCTGAAAATATCAATAGAGTTAATGGCAACATCGTAGTTTATTTTAGCAAAATTCTGATGAAATAATGAAAAATTTACTTCTGCTTTTTTTCGAGAGGCATCGCTAATTATAATTGCATCGGCACCAATCAAGTTGGGCCTAATAAACACATGTTGATCATTAGTATACAATGTCTCATTTAAATAAATAACTCTGGTTTCTATATGGTTAAGTACGAAATCACCATCAATTTTTGGCTTAGATAGTTGTCCCGTAATTTTCGCGTTTCCAGTAACTGTGCCTTTAATATGGTCAATAATCCCCACCGTAAACGGTTCAATTATTTTTATAGGGAACTGGTTTAAACGTAGGTTTAGATCTAATTGATTTTTACTTTTCTTCGGGTAATAGGCGCCATTTAGATTTATACGCTCTAGTTCTTCTTCATGAAAATTAATATTTACCTCAAACTTTTCTAATTCTGAATTCCAAATGGATTGTAATAATCCGTCACCAATACTTTGCTGGTTAATAACTAGGTCTGTAAATAAGGTGTTGGAATGGAGTTGGAATTCATTATAAAAATCAAATAGGTGAGTGGTGCCAGCTGCTGATCCAGATGATTCCAGGTTATATTTGTTAATGATAGGATTAAGGATAGATAGGGAAAGGCTATCAATGTCTATTACGAGCTCTTTTTCGGGATCTTCGCTTATAAATCCATCGATAGATATGTCTTGAGCGTTTTGGCTAAAAAGAACATTTTTAAACTCATATTCTTTTTTGTTTTTAGAAACTAATCCGGAGTCATGAATAGTCCACAATGTATCATTAAAATTGAACCAAGATTGATAGGAGTATATTTTAAAATTTTCAGGGTTGGTAAATTCAATATCAAAATTCAAACTCCCGGCATCATCACCTTCGGTATTGTCATTATTCCAAGTAATATTAGATTTTATTAAATCTTCAATTGCAGTGGCTTTAATCTCCACATTTTCAACATAGTTACTATCTGTAAATAAGACTTTTTTGGCTGAGGTATGAAGGTCAAAAGTATCTAAAGACAATGTAGCGTTTAGATTTAAATTTGCGACTCCTTGACCCAAAATGTTCATTTTTGTAGAATTAGATTCTATGATGATTTCTTGCGCCTCAGAATTAAATTTCAAATCAATAAATAGATCTTTTTCAAAGGTTACTTGCGGAACGAATATAGAAGAAAACCCACTAAATTCATGGGCTTTAAGAATCAGTTCGAAATTTTGAACGGTACTAGGTTTTTGTGGCTTTTTGGCATAAATAGATGGTAACCAAGGATAGATCACATGGTTTAAGGAAGGCAAAATATCGATAAATAAAAATTTCCCATTGATTTGTAAATCAAGGTTCTCAGACCGAAGAGATAACATTTTGTCCTCTCCAATAGTATAGGCAATAAAATCTACTTTCTGTAAATCTACTTCTTCACCGTTTTCCTCAAAATGAAAGTTTTCTAGCTTAGCACTTCCCAAAATGTTATCTAAATTTGAGCCTTGGAAGTTTAGGGTAACCTTTGAGCTTAGAGAGGCAGTACTATCTCTTTCCATTAAATGAAGTTGCTTTGGTTTAAGGTGCCCAATAGTAGATACAAATTCATATTTAGGTACATTGTCCGACAAGTCTATACGTCCATTAAAGGCGAGGTTTACATTGGTATCTGCAACATTTAGGATTCCTGCTATTACTTTTTTAGATATGGAAGCATCAATGTTTATGTCCTTGTATCGGTATCCCATAAAGTCAAATGCAGAAGCATCTCCGGCTACATTTAGCTCTATACATTTAAAATCTAATCCTTTACCTTTAATGTCAATATCTATACTCGCTTTATCGAACAGTTTGGGTTTATTGGTTAGTTGTGCCAAATTAAAGTTTTCGGTTGTGATTTTACCATCATAGTAAATATCATTATTTTCATTTTGTGATAATTGTAAGTCAGTGGAGACACTTCCATTTGCGGAAGTAAACTTTCCATAAGTTACAAAATCATAGTAGAATCCGTTAAATCGACCAACAAAGTCAATCTGCTTCGCGTTCTTCAGGAACTCAGGAACAGATATAGTTTCTCCGGAGGTAAATGGATAGGTTTTGATTGTCGTTAAATCAGTTTGAGAACTTGATAATTGTTTGAACTTACAATTAAACGAGGTTTCCTCTAAATGGGGTAATCCAGTTATGAAAATTCGGCCGTTAAGTACGCTTGCATCTCCGTATGAAATAAAAATATCTTGGAACTTCATATCGCTAACAGGACCTCTTTCTTTGCCATGAACCAGAAGCTCATAATCTAATCCCTCAAGAGCGGGAGCGAAATATGAAATGTCTTTCACGTTGATGATGGAGGAATCGATAGTGTAACGCATATATACGTGATCAATAAAGGAAGCGTATGCGCTTACAGAGTCATATTGATAATGTATATTTCCTTTAATGTTAGAATAGGGGGTGACTAGCTCTAAGTCAGTAATTAGTGTTGTGGTAGAACTGAAAATGGTTTTACCAGAAAGATGATTAAGAACAAAACCGGAGGTGTCAATTCCTGATAAATGATTAATCTCAGCATTAAAGGAGTCGTTAATCATCTGGAAATCATAAAAATCTATCTCCAGACCTGTCAGTCCTAAATGACTCCAATTTACGCCAAATGGAGTTTTTTCCACATTTTCATTATTCCATTCGAAGCTTCCATTATCGATACTAATACGGGAAACTTCTATTTCAATATTCAAGTTTGAAGTAGGGGTGTTTTTTGACGATAAATTTTGAAATACACGAGTTAGACTCGTCACGGAGTCTCCTAAATTTTGATGAAGATGATAGATGGGCGAGGTTACTGCGATTTTGTCTAAGGTAATGTTTAGACTATCGTTTTCGTAATTCCAATGACTTATTTCAGCGTTCAGACTTTCAACGAATAGTAAGGTGTCTTTGTTTAGGTCTTCGATATAGACTTTTTTAAGTTTGATAAATTTAAAAAAGCTAATATCAATTTTTTCTACAGTTACGGTTGTGTTTAGTCGCTCACCAAGAATTCCTGCTGCTTTATGAGCTATCCAAGTTTGTCCTATTGATGTCCATAATAAGAACTGAATCAATAAAATAAATAGAATGAGTACAATGCCAATGTACTTAAGTATTTTGATGACTTTTTTGATAGTTTTGCTTCTTTAAAAAATTGTACCAAAAAGTAGTGGTGAAATTCGCTACAAATTTAATTAAATGAGTGCACCTGTAATCATATTAGGAATAGAGTCTTCATGCGATGACACTTCTGCATCAGTAATAATTGATGGGGTTAAATATTCTAATGTTATTTCTAATCAAACTGTACATGAAGAATTTGGAGGAGTAGTTCCGGAGTTGGCTTCTAGGGCCCATCAGCAAAATATTGTGCCCACCGTTCAAAAAGCGTTAAAAGAAGCCGGGGTAGTGCCCCATCAACTTTCTGCAATAGGATACACTAGAGGTCCTGGGTTACTGGGGTCTTTACTTGTTGGTAGCTCTTTTGCGAAAGGCTTTGCGTTAAGTTTGGCTATTCCGTTAATTGAGGTAAATCATATGCAAGCGCATATTTTGGCTCATTTTGTAAAAGAAAAGAATGGCGAAAGCAATATTCCAAAGTTTCCGTTCTTGTGTTTAACAGTTTCGGGAGGTCATACTCAAATTGTGAAGGTGAATAATCATTTTGAAATGATTTTGTTAGGGCAAACGAAAGATGATGCCGCAGGGGAGGCTTTTGATAAAATTGCTAAAATTATGGGGCTAGGTTACCCTGGAGGTCCTATGATTGATAAATTGGCACAAGAAGGAAATCCACTGGCTTTTGAATTTCCACGTTCAAAAATGCAAGGATTGAATTTTAGTTTTAGTGGTTTAAAAACAGCGGTTCTTTACTTTTTACAAAAGGAAGTCGCTAAAAACCCAGATTTTGTAATGCAAAACAAAGCGGATATTTGTGCTTCAGTTCAATATACCATTGTTCAAACTTTATTGAGTAAGATAAAAAGAGCGGTTAAAGAAACTAGCGTTTCTAGAGTGGCTGTGGCTGGTGGCGTGTCTGCCAATTCTGGCTTGCGAAATGAACTCGTGACTTTGGGGGCAAAAAATAATTGGGAAATATTTGTCCCACGATTTGAGTATACTACAGATAATGGAGCAATGATTGGAATTGCGGCATATTTAAAATATTTAAAGGGTGACTTTTCTAGCATTGGAAATGCCCCATTAGCGCGTTTGAGCGTTGAGAATGATTTGGGTTGGAAATCATAAATAAAAAACCACCAAAAACATAAAGTTATGATTCCGAAAAAGAAAATTGAAAAGACAGCAAACACTCCGAATAAAAAACCAACAGTGAAAATCAAAGCTTCCTTACATACGCGAAATAGGTATACAGGGAAATATGATTTTGATATTTTAATGGGTGTAGAACCCGCACTTAAACCTTTGGTTTTTGTGAATGAATATGGAAATCAAACAATCGATTTTTTTGATCCAAATGCCGTTTTAGCATTAAATAAGGCGCTATTAAATCAATTTTACGAAGTCAAGTTATGGGAGATTCCAAAAGGATATTTATGTCCACCTGTTCCAGGAAGAGCTGATTATATTCATCATACCGCAGATTTATTACAACGTAATAATTTTGGAACCATTCCTTCTGGAGGAAGAGTAAATGTATTAGATATTGGAATTGGTGCTAATGGTATTTTTTCTATTGTTTCTGCTTTAGAGTATGGCTGGTCTGTGATAGGTACTGACATTGATGAAGTAGCTATTTCTTCTGTTTCCAAAACAATTGAGGCCAACGAGAAACTTACTGAATTGGTGCAGGTCAGAACTCAAGAAAATCCAGCTAGCATTTTAAGAGGTGTTATTCAGCTTACCGATAAATTTGATTTAACGGTATGTAATCCTCCTTTTCATTCATCGGCAGAAGAAGCTCAAAAAGGAACTTTACGAAAGTTGAGAAATTTAAAAAAGGGAGCCGTTAAAAAGCCGATCAGAAATTTTGATGGCGTAAGTAACGAATTATGGTGTGAAGGAGGAGAGATTCGTTTTATTACTGATATGATTAACCAAAGTAGAGAGTTTTCTACCCAGTGTTTTTGGTTCACTACCTTGGTTTCAAAACATTCTAATTTAAGAGCTATTCATAAATTATTACGCCAAGTGAAAGCCACTAAAGTGGAAACCATAGAAATGGGACAAGGAAATAAATCTAGCCGAATTGTAGCTTGGACATTCTTAGACAAGAGCCAGCAGCAAGAATGGAAAGCAAACCGTTGGCTTAGAACAGAATTCTAATTACTCTCTTCGAGTTCCTTTGTATAGTTCGTAATGTACAAAACGGGTTTCTAAAGGCCCGTTGTACAAAGGAATTCGTCTACTTGTTTTTAAACCAACGTGTTTTAATGCTTCTTTATTGGAGGTGATGATCCATGCATCCCAACCTTGGAATTCAGTTTTTAAGGTATCTCCAACCGTTTTATAAAACTTATTAATATCGTCTGGATCTAAACGTTCTCCATAGGGAGGGTTAATTATGATCACCCCTTCTGGTGCCGGTTTTTTTAAGTTTTCAAACGAGGCTATTTGCGTAGAAATGTATTTGTCACATCTCGCATTTTTCATGTTGTGTCTAGCTGCTTGTAACGAAACGTCAGAAACATCACTTCCGAAAACCTCAGTTTCTAAGTCCTTCACGCGTGATTTCGCTTCATTTCTTACCACTGTCATTAAAGCAGGGTCGTAATTTCGCCAGGTGTTAAATCCAAATTTTGATCGGTACCATTGCGATGGAATTTTTCTAGCTTGATAGACCGCTTCAATAGGAATAGTTCCTGAACCACACATACCATCTAGCAAAGGAACTTTACCATCCCAACCGGTAAACTTAATTAACGCAGAAGCCAAAGTTTCATTAATAGGAGCCTCTACAGATTCTTCACGATACCCACGTCTATTTAATGTAGGCCCAGAAGCATCTAAATATATTGTCACAAACTCATCTGAAATATGTAAAAGAAACTGATAATCGGGATTTACTTTATCTACCGAAGGTCGGCTACCTGTTTGGTCTCTAACTCTATCTACAATGGCATCCTTTAATTTAAGGGATGCATACATCGTATGAGAATAATGCGCTGAGTGAATGGCGAAATTTATAGAAAATGTGGTTTTGAAATCTAAAAAATCTTCCCATGGAAGTTTTACCGCATTATCATATAAAAACTCCGGCCCTGCCGCTTCAAACTCATCTAACTTTACCAAAACTCGGATGGCATGGCGTAATTTCAAACAACTTTTATAAATAAACTTTAAATCGCCTATACAATGAACAACTCGATTTCCAATTTTGACATGTTCCGCACCAAGCTCATCTAATTCATCGGCTAATAATTCTTCTAATCCAAAAAGAGTAGTTACCGCAAGTTTTTGTTTTTTTGATGCTTCAAATATAGATGTCATTTCCATGGTGCAAAAGTAACCGTTCTTGGGTACAGAGTAGGTGGCAATTAATAGGATTTTTGCATGCCTCAACTTTTAATGCTATTTTGTTTGTTGAATTGGCAATAAGTGGCAACTTTTATTCTGCTTACCTCGTCTCTAAAATATATTTAAACGTATCATTCTGAATAAATACTTACACAGATTAATGATGGTTGTTTTGATGTTTTCATCAAACGAGCTGTATGCAAATATTTCAGCAGATTTTGTGGTGCTCCAAGACTCAGGGTGTGTGCCATTTGTCACTGCATTTATAGATAGTTCTCAAGGTAATATTGTGTACCGTCATTGGGATTTTGGTAATGGGAATGTTTCCACTGGGAATAATATTAATCCAAGTGCCGTATATAATAGCGCTGGTCTTTACGATATAACGTTAACGGTATCCGATGGGGTAGATACCGCTTTTTTGACAAAACCTGCTTATATCCAAGTGTTTAGTGCTCCTGTAGCTAACTTCTTTAACCAACCAGTACTTACTGGTTGTGTTGACTTTCCATTTTTTGTGAATAATTCATCTACCTCTAGTTCCCTACCTATCACTAGTTGGGAGTGGGACTTTGATGACGGGTCACCTTTAGTGAGCGGTCTTTCTGTTACCCATGTATACCAAAACCCAGGTATTTTTAATGTGACTCTAATTGTGACGGATACTTTAGGTTGTGCAAGTTCAAAAGTCAAAGCCAGTTTGGTTAATGTAAAACCGAAACCGATGGCTAATTTTTTTTCTTCGGATAGTTTGTCAGTTTGCGGCCCACCCTTGTCGGTTAATGTTATGAACTCGAGTACCAGTTCAAATCCATTAACGCATAATTGGTTGATAGGAGGAGTAGCTTACAACACGTTGAATGTG
>JBLFZF010000069.1:0-14760 GCA_047610145.1 Salibacteraceae bacterium
CCTTTTATTTGTTAATTTGGCTGTAATGAGAATAGTTTATTTGATCATCTTTTTATTGGTTTCATTTGTTGTAGTTGCTAGGCCTGATAGCACTAATATTAGGCTTACAGAGGTGTGGGATGTATCGAGTCAGTTTTCTGGAAAGACACATTTCAAACAAGTTGATACGATTTTAAATCAGTTTTATCATTATAACCTTGATGCTCGTGATAACTCGATTTCCCAAGGAAATCCTGGGCTAAGTTACGGGTCTATGTTGTTTTCGAAAGTTCGATATGGGTTTTCTACAGGTGAAACTTCTTTTGGTAGTAATTTTAAAGAGAACACGGGGAGTAATGTCTTCCATACAACAGAACCATTCGCAAGAGTTTCCTATCGTTCAGGACCTAAAAAATATCAGGATTTTGATGTGTTTTTTACTCAAAACATCAATAAGAATTTGAATTTTGCAGTTTCATATAATACACAAAGCTCCACTGGTTTTTATATTAACCAAACTACTGAAACTAGGCAATTTTCACTTCAAAATAGTTTTAAAACTGTTAAAGGTAGATATGGTTATATGGCTTCATTTAAAGTTAACTCTGGTAATGCGTTAGAAAATGGAGGTATTAAAAGTGATTCATTGTACTCAGAACTTACGAAACTTAATCCGTTTGATATCGATAATAGTAAGTTGAAGGTGCAAGTGTGGTTAGAAGATGATTCAAATTACTATGATCATCGTAATTTGTATTTAACGCAGTTCTTTAAATTATTCTCGAAAAAGATAGACTCTCTTAATCAACGAGAATTGGTTTTCGGATTAACGAATGAAGGTGGTTATGATGATTTGTGGTTTACGGGTAAGAATAGCGATAGTAATTATTATGCTAGGTACGGTATTAATATTGTTGATTCTAGTTCAATTTATGACCAGTCGCACTTATTTTATTTGAGAAACGATGGTTATTTAAAACTAGTTACAGGAAAGGGTAACTCTAGCTTTTCTCTGGGTGTTAACTATAACTATTTTGAAAATGAAAATGTAAATAATTTTACTAGCCTTTATGAATTTGTTATTTATGGTAAGGTTAGTGATTTTCGGTTAGGTCCTATTTCTACTAATGTCGTTGTAAAAAAAGGATTGGACGGATTCAATAGTCAGGGATATTATGGTAAACTGGATTTTAATTTTAATTTAAAACCTGGACGTATTCAAGTAGCCTTAAATTTTAAGACGCAAAGTACATTACCGGAATATAAAACTTTAAATTATGCTGGGAATGCTTTAGCATGGAGAAACGATTTTGGGTATGTAGGTAGCAGCAGTATTGGTTTTGAAATTAGAGATTCTAAACTAAAATTGGAAGTTGAAGGAGAGTTTGAGTCTTTAACAAATTACGTTTATTATGACACAGATACTTATCCAAAACAATTTGAAACTGAATTTGGACGTTATTTTATCCAGTTAAAGAAAAAATTTGTTGTAAAATCATTTCACTTTGAGGTGTCTGCCATAAATCAAGGGGTAGCTTCTGTCGCACCTGTTAATCTATCCAAATGGATTTTTTCTGCAACAGTTTATCATCAACGGTTTTTAATTAAAGATGCTATGGAGCTTAGGTATGGTTTTGATTACTGGCAGTATAGTTCGTATTATGCACCATCTTATACTCCATTCAATAGATCATTTTCTTACCAAAACGCCTATGCAGTTGGAGATTTTCCATACCTTAACTTTTATATAAGTGCTAGAATAAAAAGTGCTCAGGGTTTTGTTAACTTTCAAAATATAGGTCAGTTTATATTTAGAGATAATTATATGATGATTCCTGATTATGCTCTTCAAGACTTTGGAATATCGTTTGGGTTACGTTGGGATTTTTATAATTAAGTCTTTTGCTTTTTCTTTTTTGCAGCTGGAAAAAGAACGTTGTTTAAAATTAATCGATAACCTGCAGAATTAGGATGTAAGTTTAAGTCTGTAGGAGGGTCGCCTACCATATGTTGGTAATCCTCTGGGTCGTGACCACCATAAAAAGTCCATTGACCTTTACCAAAGGTTCCGTGGATATATTTAGCACTTTTTAAACTTCTGTTCTCCCCCATAATGAGAACTCCAGGTTTGATTATTGCACTATTATACGCTGTTGTTTGTCCCATGAAACCTTTTATAACGTTGCTATGGTTTTGGCAAAGCATCGTAGGAACAGGGTCGTATTTAGCCGAAAAATCGAACAATGTAAAAAGATCAGAACTTTCTGGCGTTTTAGAGTGAATCGGGGTAGCATCAATGCTGGAGTATTCGTATTGTAATGGATTAGAAACTAGTTTGAAATTTTGAAATGCAAGTGTTTGATCAAATTTAAGCTCTTGTTGCGCGTTTGGTGAAGCGGGGTCATGGTCGTACATTCTTTCACAAATATCTGTGCTTTGTGCAGCTAAAGCGATATCATAAGAATCCGTACCAGAACACATTGAAAAAATGAAACCTCCACCGGCAATATAATCCTTGATGTTAAGAGCTACTTTCAGTTTGAGTTGGGATACTTTATTAAAACCCAGATTTCTTGCTGATTCTTCCAATTGTTTAACTTGTTCTTTATACCAACTGGCATTTTTATAAGCCGAATAAAATTTTCCGTATTGACCTGTAAAATCTTCATGATGCATATGTAGCCAATCATATAGATGAAGGTTACCTTCAATAATTTCTTTATCGTAGATTACATCATATGGTATTTCAGCATACGTTAGTACCAAGGTTACCGCATCATCCCATGGAAGTTTGTTTTTTGGAGAATAGACTGCAATTTTCGGAACTTTTTCTAATTTCATTACATCCATATTTACCTGGGGATCAGCAATGGACTGTTTTATTGAAATGGCTTGAGCGTCTGATATTATTGAGTAGGAGACATCTCGGATAGTACATTCTTTAACAACTGGCTGTAGATTCTTTATAAGAAAAGAGCCTCCTCTATAGTTAAGCAGCCATTCTACCTCCACCTCTTGGTTTAATACCCAAAAAGCAATACCATATGCTTTCAGATGATTATTTTGTTTTCCTTCATCCATTGGGATTAGGATATAACTTGCAAAGCCCTTAGTAACTAAGGTCAAAATAATTGCTATGGTGAGAAGGAATGATTTCAAATTGAAAATATTAAAATGGAGCCATATTATCTGTGCCTGCAGAAGAATCATCGTTCATCTTACTGGATACGGTATAATTACCGCCAAAGTCGTCTGATTGTGGCAAAGCACTACCAAATGACATCTCGTTATAATCATTATCAACGAATTTTGCTAAGTGGTCAATAAATTTAAGTTTTACTGTATCCACTTTACCATTTCTGTGTTTGGCAATGATTAATTCTGTTATTCCTTCTACAGAATTGCCTTCTTCATCTTCTGTAAACCCATAATAACTTGGTCGGTAAAGAAACATCACAATATCGGCATCTTGTTCAATTGCACCAGATTCTCTCAAATCTGATAACATGGGTCTTTTATGTCCTGTTCTTGTTTCAACCGCACGACTTAACTGAGAAAGTGCCATAACTGGAACGCTCAATTCTTTAGCAATACTTTTTAACGAACGTGAAATAGTTGATATTTCTTGTTCTCGATTTCCTCCGTTACCTCCTGCAGTCATTAACTGTAAATAATCAATTACAATTAGTTGAATATCGTGCTGAGATTTTAAACGTCTACATTTAGCGCGTAGTTCAAAAACTGAAATCGCTGGTGTATCGTCAATAAAAATTGGTGCTTTTGAAAGGTTGTCAATTTTTGAAGTTAGCTGTTCCCATTCGTAATCTGTTAATTTCCCTTTTCTAAGTTTTTCTGAGGTAAGTTGTGTTTCTGCCGAAATAAGTCGAGTTACTAATTGTACGGATGACATTTCTAACGAAAAAACAGCCACTCCTTGACCGAAGTCTACGGCTGAGTTTCTTGCTAGGGTAAGTGCGAAAGATGTTTTACCCATTGCAGGTCTTGCTGCCACAATTATCATATCTGATGGTTGAAGACCAGATGTCATTTCATCCAAATCTCTAAATCCAGTAGGTACGCCACTCACACCCTCCTCCTTATTTCCTAATTCTTCAATTTTAGAAATCGCTTGTTGGACGAGAGAAGACATACTATCTCCAGTTTTTCTAATGTTACTTTGAGCAACTTGGAATAAATCATTTTCAGCTTCATCAAGTAAGTCAAAAACATCTGAGGTATCATCAAAAGCCTTTGAAATTGTACTTGTTGAAATTCTAATAAGCTCTCTGAGAATATGTTTTTGTGCAATAATCCGAGCGTGGAACTCAATATTTGCTGCTGATGCAACTCTATTAGTTAATTGTGAAATGTAATAGGGACCTCCTACAAATTCCAAGTCACCTACACTTTTAAGCTTTTCTGTAACCGTTAAAAGATCAATAGGTTTAGATTCTCCAAAGAGTTCTTTTATGGCAGAGTATATTTTTTGATGGGATTCTTTATAAAAAGAATCTGGTGACAAGACATCAATAACATCATCAACAGCTTTTTTTTCTAACAAAAGAGCTCCTAAAACAGCTTCCTCTAGTTCTAAAGCTTGAGGGGGTATTTTACCTAATTCGGAACCAAATGGTTGGTTACCAGAACTAGTTTTTTTATACTTTGTATTAGGAAATTGTTGACTCATTGAATACGTTTGTTTTTACAAAATTAGGTGTTATCGATGTAATGGTGAAAGAATGATTAAAATACATTTTTTAACACCAAGTGCACCATTGTTATTAACATTTGTGTATAAGTTCCGCTTTATTTTGCGTAAGCTCCCATATCACAGAATTTCTTGATTCTTAAGTCTATAAGTTCCTCCGTGGGAATTTGCTCTAATGCAGCAATGGTTTTAATTACTTCACGTTTTACACGTTTCACCATATCTGCTTTGTTGGAATGAGCTCCACCTGCGGGTTCTTTTATTACTCCATCGATTAGCTTATTTTTAAGCATATCCTTTGGAGTCAATTTTAAAGCATCTGCTGCTTTTTCTTTATGCTCCCACGATCTCCATAAAATTGAACTACATGATTCTGGAGAAATTACGGAATACCATGTATTTTCAAGCATCATTACTTTGTCGCCAATTCCAATTCCTAGGGCACCACCAGAAGCCCCTTCGCCAATGATTATGCACATTACGGGAACCCTTAGTTGAAACATTTCAATTAAGTTCTTGGCAATTGCTTCGCCTTGTCCACGTTCTTCTGCTTCTAATCCAGGATATGCTCCTGGAGTATCAATTAGTGTTATAATTGGTTTGTTGAATTTTTCAGCTAACTTCATCAGTCTTAGCGCTTTTCTATAGCCCTCTGGGTTTGCCATACCAAAATTTCTATACTGGCGCATTTTGGTATTAATCCCTTTCTGTTGTCCAATGAACATGTATGACTTACCATCAATAGAACCTAAACCTCCAACAATTGCTTTGTCGTCTTTTACATTTCTATCTCCATGTAGCTCAACAAAGTTACCATCGGTCATTCCGGTGATATAATCTAACGTATATGGTCTTTCTGGATGCCTAGAAACTTGAACCCTTTGCCAAGGTGTCAATTTGGCATAGACATCTTTTTTTGTCTCGTTTATTTTTTTCTTTAAATCATTAATCGTTTGAGAAGCATCTACTTGGCCTACTTCTGCAATTTCCATAGCCTTTTTTAATTGCTCTTCTAAATCTGCAATTGGCTGTTCAAAATCTAAATATGCTGCCATAATTATTTAATTAAATGGAATTATTTGAGAAATCGAATATACAGTTATTCTATAGATTCGATTAAAATCTTAGTACTTATTTGGGAGCGCGATAATAAAAGTAAAAGGCTAAAATGCCAAAGAATATGTTAGGAATCCATACCGCAATTAATGGATCTAAACCTGCTTTTGTGGCATATACTTTAGTTACTTGCATGGCAAAAATATATATGAAGCTAATGGCCACACTAACAGCTAAGTGCAAACCAATTCCCCCACGTACTTTTCTACTCGCGAAGGATACTCCAATCAACACTAAAATATAGGTGGCTATGGGCATCGCAGTACGCTGATTTTTCTCTACTTCATATAGTGAAATAAGTTCAGAACCTCTTAATTGTTCATCTTTAATGAATTGCATGAGTTCAGGAGTATCCATCATTGCGATGTTATAATTCTTATTTTCAAACTCATCGGGTAGAAATGATAAGGTGGTATCCATTACTTTTCCACCAGTTAAAAATTGTTTTCCGTCTTTAAATTCTCGGATAAAATAGTTGCGGAGTTCCCAATTATTGGTATTGGTATCCCATTGAATGTAATCGGCTAATAATTTATATTGTAGGCTATCGTTATTTAAAATTTCGTAGGTAAACTTGTATCCAATATCTCTATCTACATTGTAATTTTCTACATATATATAGTGCCCCGGTTTGATTTGTTTATGGAGGTTTTTGTGCGGGTTCTTGGCATGGTAACCGACATAAGCAATCTCAAAGGCTAGTCGTTCTTTACTGGCATGTGGAACTACAAAGTGGTTGAAGTAAAAGGATATAACAGCTAAGAATGTAGCCGCGATAAAGTAAGGGACAAGTAGCCTATTAAAAGATATTCCAGAAGCTAGAATTGCCACGATTTCACTTTTAAAAGCCATACTTGAAGTGAAAATAATTACCGATAAAAATATGAGTAACGGGCTAAAAAGGTTTCCATAAAAGAAAACGAAATTTAGATAGTAATCAAAAACAATCTCTTCCATAGGAACATCATGCTTTAGAAAATCATCTAACTTTTCGGATACGTCAAAAATGATAGCAATCACCATCATGATACCTAAGATAAAGAAGAACGTAGTGAGAAACTTCTTAATTATGTATAGATCTAGTTTTTTCAATTTATAATCTTTGGGTTACTTTTTTAACCATCATTGGTTTCCATGTATCAAACGTACCGTTAATTATTTGCGTACGCGCTTCACCAACTAGCCATAAATAAAAGGCTAAATTATGAATGGTTGCAATTTGAGCGGCTAAAATTTCTTTAGAATGAACAAGATGACGCAAATATGCTTTGGAATAATATTGGTCTACATAAGAAGTTCCGTTTGGGTCAATAGGTGAAAAGTCGTTTTCCCATTTTTTATTTCTCATATTGAGAATACCTTCTGAAGTGAACAGCTGACCATTACGCGCATTTCGTGTAGGCATAACACAATCAAACATATCTACTCCTAATGCGATTGATTCTAATAAGTTTTCTGGAGTACCTACTCCCATTAAATATCGAGGTTTGTCTTTTGGAAGTATATCGCAAACTACTTCGGTCATCGCATACATATCCTCGTGAGGCTCACCAACAGATAAGCCACCAATGGCATTACCAAATGCGTTTTTAGAAGCGATGTATTCGGCAGACTGTTGACGTAAATCTTTATACGTACTGCCTTGTACAATAGGGAATAATGTTTGATTATGTCCGTACAAGCCTTCGGTTTCATTAAATCTGTTCAAGCACCTATCTAACCAACGATGCGTCATATGCATAGAATTCTTCGCATAATTATACTCGCAAGGATAAGGAGTACATTCGTCAAAAGCCATAATAATATCGGCCCCAATTACTCTTTGGGTATCCATTACGTTTTCTGGGGTGAATAGGTGTTTTGATCCATCAATATGAGAGGCAAACTTGACGCCTTCTTCTTTAATTTTATTTCGACCGGATAAAGAATACACTTGGTAACCACCAGAATCCGTAAGAATAGGTCTATCCCAGTTGATGAAATTATGAAGTCCACCCGCTTTTTGAATGGTATCTAAACCAGGTCGTAGGAATAAATGGTAGGTATTACCTAAAATTATTTGAGCTTTAATGTCTTCCTTTAGTTCTTTCTGATGAACTGCCTTAACAGTACCCGAGGTACCTACAGGCATGAAGATGGGGGTTTGAATATCACCATGATCTGTGGTGATTACTCCTGCTCGAGCCTTAGACTTGGGATCTGAATGTACGATATCAAATTTCATAAAACAAAATCTTAAACTTTAGAGACGACCAAAGCTTTGTTGAAAAGTTGGTGGCAAAGATAGTTGAAGACCTTAGTCAGACCTTATTCCCCTATTATTTTTGAAGCGAAGAAATATCACATGGAATTATCAGATTTTACACTATATATTAAGTTGTTTGATGTAGCTACTAATGGGTTGAATGCTATAATATTATGGTGTTTTTTGGTAGCTATTTGTATCAATTTGTTTTACCAAGTTATTCTGTTTGGTAGATTGGTTTTTTATAAAAGCCCAAAGAATAAAGCAGAACCAGATCCGGTTTCGGTAATAATTGCATCTAGAGATGATGCGATGATGCTTCGGAAGCATCTTCCATTAATCATGAATCAGAAAGGTATAACCTTTGAGGTAATTGTGGTAGATGATTGTAGTTTGGATGATACTGTGGATGTGTTGCGAGCGTATTCTGAAAAACACACCAATTTCAAGACTAGTAAACTGGTGGAAAGTGGTGATTTTGAAGGCGGTAAGAAATTTGCGGTAACTATGGGCATTAAGGCTGCAAAGTATCAAAACTTGGTTTTTATCGATGCAGATTGTTATCCTAACTCAGAAAGCTGGTTAAGAATTATGGGAGAACGACTCATGGGTAAAAAGATTGTATTGGGGTATGGTCCATATAAGCGAGAGTCTGGTTTATTGAACAAGTTAATACGATTCGATACCTATAAGATTGCGACTCAGTATTTATCATTGGCTTTATGGGGTATGCCCTATATGGGTGTAGGTCGAAATTTGGCCTATCATTCATACTTGTATTTTGATGCCAAAGGTTTTACCTCTCATTTAAATGTAGTTTCTGGTGATGATGATTTATTCATCAATGAGGTAGCTAATTCTAGAAACACGGGAATTGAAGTTCGCTCAGAAGCCCATGTGCCTAGCATTGCAAAAGCAAAATATGCGAAATGGGAATTTCAAAAAAGAAGACATCTGACTACTGCCCCAAAGTATAAAGGTATACATCAGTTGGTACTGATGCTTTTACCTATATCTAATTATGTATTAACTGTATGTTTATTAATACTCCTAATTTTAAATTATGGTTTTTTCTTAGTTTTATGGCTGTATGGAATTAAATTAGTTTTACATGGCATTGTCATGTTTTGTAATATGAAACGTTTAGAAGTCTTAGACTTATTTGTTTGGAGTATGCTTTTAGAGCCACTATTAATGCTTTTTTACCCATGGGTTACCTTCTTAAATATTGTTAAAGAAGACCAACGTAAAAGATGGATCTAGCTATCTTTGATTTGTCAAATACATACACTATTTGTTACACTAAAAATTAATTGCTTATAGATTCGTAAACGTACGCTCAAACATTCAAAAATTAGAATTATGTTAACAGTTAAAGCAACAAGAGATTATCAATTAATCTTAAAAGCTAAGAACGGTGACCAGCGTGCTTTCGAGCAATTGATGAATCTTTATTCGAAGAGTATCTTTTTCGAAATTCACAAACTTGTAAGAAACGAAGAAACAGCTAATGACCTAATGATGGAGTCTATGGCTAAGGCTTTTGAGCAATTATCTCAGTATCAGCCAAAGTTTGCGTTTAGTACTTGGTTAAAAAGAGTGAGTATTAATCATACCATTGATAGTTTACGAAAAGGAAAATTAACGACTGTTTCTATGGATGGTTCTGTAAACGCTTACGGAGAACCAGTTGGGTTTGAAGTGACCTCAGATATGCCTACTCCTGCAGAGCAGTTAATCCAAAATGAAAGATCGGAAGCGGTTAGAGAATACGTTTCAGGACTAAAAGAAATGTATAGAGAATTAATCACCCTTCGTTACTTTAAAGAAATGAGTTACGCTGAGATTGCTACCGAAACGTCCTTGCCAGAAGGAACGGTAAAAGCTAGGTTACACAGAGCCAAAGGTTTACTGCAAGATATGATGGTAGATTCGCAATTTGCGATGACCCATTAAACGATTAGTATAGTAGGTTATGAGCTTCTTGTTGTTGGGAAACAGCAAGAAGCTATTTTTTTGCTCTTTTTTTTAGAAGTCTATTACATTTGCAGTATGAACGGATATGAAGTAATTCTTAAATATTTTACAGATTTAACCCCCAAACAAGATGAGCAGTTTAGCGCGCTTTATGATTTGTATTTGGAGTGGAATGCTCAAATTAATGTTGTTTCAAGAAAAGATATTGAAGAGTTATATGTGCGACACGTACTGCATAGTTTAGCTATAGCGAAGTTTACTTCGTTTCCAAAAGGAACTAAAGTATTGGATGTGGGCTGTGGTGGTGGATTTCCTGGAATACCTTTAGCTATTTTATTTCCAGAAGCAGAATTTACATTGGTAGATTCTATTGGAAAGAAAATAAAAGTGGTTAACGGAATAGCTGAAGGAGTAGGGTTGACAAATTTAAAAGGCTATCACGAAAGAGCAGAGAACATAAAGGGACAGTTTAATGTAGTTGTTAGTCGAGCTGTGACGCAGATGAAACCATTTAGGCATTGGGTGCACCAAAAATTAGAAGCGTCTAGGTTACCTGGTTTAAGTAACGGTATTTACGCTTTGAAAGGAGGCGATTTAGATGCGGAAATGAGAGAGTTAAAAGCGCCATATCAAGAAATTGCATTGTCGGATTATTTTGAAGAGGAATTCTTTGAAACTAAAAAGCTGATTTTTGTGCCTTACTAATTGATTTTCAGTATGTGGTGAAATGCAATAATAAATTCATTTAAAACCCATCTAAGGGTTACATTTGCACCAAAATTACAAGACCATGTCAAAGAATACTTCCCCATCAACAGATGACGAAATAGATTTAGGCCAATTATTTAATTTAATTGGAAAAGGGTTTGGAAAAATAGTGGGTTTAATTACTGGTATTTTCAATTTTGGGTGGAATACTATTCTACATATATTATTGTTTTTTGTGAAGCATGCATGGAAGTTTAGTGTTGCCATTGTGGTTGGAGCTGTAATAGGTTTTATAATTGATTATAAGGGTGACCCTGAGTATGAGGGAACTATGGTGGTTGAACCAAATTTTGGAAGTGGTCAGCAGTTGTATGAAAATATTGCCTATTATAATTCTTTAACGGAACAGGGGGATACTGTGAAATTAGGCGAGGTTTTTGGAATCACTCCGCAAGTTGCCGCTTATTTGGTAAGCTTTGAAATAGAGGCCATTGTAAATGAGAATCAAATACTATCCACTTACGATGATTACTTACGAAAACTAGACTCGGTTACCGCTTTGAGTTTTGAGTTCGAAACCTATAAAGATAATTTTTTTCCCTATAATTATTCGAGACATTCTATAAGCGTGATTTCAAAAAAACGCGATATTTTTACTTCTTTGGGTGATTCAATTATTGGAGGTGTTATCAATAATCCATATTACAAGAGAAAACAGGATGCTGAATTTGCTATTATAGATCAAACTAAAGCATTTTATGATGCCACCCTACAAGATGTAGATACCTTACGAAAAGTATATCTTCAAACAATGATGCTACAAGCTAAAAAAGCAAACAGCCAAGGAACGACTATTAGTTTAGCAGAGAATCAACCAGCACAAACAAAAGAGTTATCCCTGTTTGAGACAGAAGCAGCTATTAATAGTGGGATAACAGACTTAAAAAGGTCTGAAGTAAGTAATGCGAAAATTATTGATGTGATTTCTGAATTGCCTTCTGTTGGGTTTAAGAAAGACAGAATATTGGATAAATCTAGTTTTAGGTTTTCTGTAATGGCATTTATTGGATTACTCGTATTTTTAACATGGATGGAGTTGGCTCCCGTTCTAAGAAAATTTAATTAACAATTATGACTGAATCAAGACCTTGGGGATCTTACACTATTCTAGAAGACACCGACCATTATAAAGTGAAAAGAATAGATGTTGACCCGGGTCAGCGACTATCGTATCAATATCATTTTAAAAGAGAAGAAAATTGGACTGTGGTTAGCGGGCAGGCGACTATTGTTTTAGATGGGCTTGAGATCATAAAAAACGTAGGTGAAAGTATCTTTATTCCATTAGGCGCTAAACATCGAATGATGAATAAAACTAACGAGCCACTTTGTTTTATTGAGGTTCAAACAGGAACGTATTTTGGAGAAGATGATATCGTTCGGTTGAATGATGATTATAATAGAGGTGCCTAATGATTTAGTATGAGTAAAGTAGCATTAATAACTGGAGTAACTGGTCAAGACGGAGCTTATTTAAGTGAGCTTTTGCTCAAAAAAGGATATATTGTTCACGGATTAAAACGTAGGTCTTCTATGTTTAATACCGACAGAATTGACCATTTGTATCAGGACCCGCATGTAGATAACAAAAATTTCATATTGCACTTTGGAGATATGACTGATTCGACCAACCTAATACGAATTATTCAGGAGGTGCAACCGGATGAGATTTATAATTTGGCGGCAATGAGTCACGTGCATGTGTCGTTTGATACCCCAGAGTATACGGCAAATGCAGATGGTATTGGAACATTACGTGTATTAGAAGCTATTCGGATTTTAAATTTGGAAAAGAAAACTAAAATTTACCAAGCTTCTACCTCTGAACTCTATGGTTTGGTGCAAGCGGTGCCTCAAAGTGAAACTACTCCGTTTTACCCTAGATCTCCGTATGCGGTTGCAAAAATGTACGCGTACTGGATTACTGTAAATTACAGAGAAGCCTATGGTATGTTTGCGTGTAACGGAATTTTGTTTAATCATGAATCTCCCATACGTGGAGAAACCTTTGTGACGCGGAAAATTACCCGTGCAGCATCTCGTATTTCATTGGGGTTACAAGAAAAAATATTTTTAGGTAACCTAGACTCTAAAAGAGATTGGGGTCACGCGAAGGATTATGTTCGTATGATGTGGATGATTTTACAAGCGGATCAACCGGAAGATTGGGTGATTGCTACAGGGGTGACCACTACGGTAAGAGACTTTGTTAAATTAGCCTTTGCTGAAGTAGGTATTACCCTTGAGTTTAAAGGGGAAGGAGTAGATGAAATTGGTGTGGTTGTGGCTTGTTCTAACCCAGATTATCAAATTGAAATTGGGAAGGAAGTTGTTTCTGTAGACCCCCGTTATTTTAGACCTACCGAAGTAGATTTATTAATTGGAGATGCCACTAAAGCATACACTAAATTAGGCTGGAAGCCAGAATTTACTTTAGCCGATTTGGTCAAAGATATGATGCAAAGTGATGTGAAACTGATGAAGAAAGATCAATTTCTAAAGGATAACGGATACGAGACATTGAATTACTTTGAGTAAATCCTAAATTTAATCATGGATCAAGACGCAAAAATATATTTGGCAGGCCATCGTGGGCTTGTTGGTTCAGCAATAAAAAATAACCTTGAAGCCAAAGGATATTTAAATATTGTTTGCAGAACCCATAAAGAACTAGATTTATCTAATCAGGCTGCTGTGGCCGGTTTTTTTGAAGAAGAAAAACCAGAGTACGTGATTTTAGCTGCGGCTAAAGTGGGGGGTATTGTGGCCAATAATACCTATCGAGCTGATTTTATTTATGAAAACTTGATGATTCAGAATAATGTAATTCATCAAAGTTATGTTCATGGAGTTAAGAAACTATTGTTTTTAGGGAGTACCTGTATTTATCCGAAAGAAGCGCCACAACCCATGAAAGAGGGTTCCTTATTAAGCTCAGAATTGGAATATACCAATGAGCCTTATGCCATCTCTAAGATTGCTGGAATTAAGATGTGCGAGAGTTACAACATTCAATACGGCACGAACTTCATAGCGGTGCAACCTACAAACCTGTATGGGCCCAATGATAATTTCGATTTAGAAAAGTCGCATGTGCTACCTGCTTTAATTCGTAAGATCCATTTAGGAAAAGCTTTAGAAAAACAGGATTGGGAAACGATAAATGCAGATTTAAATAAACTACCTATTGAGGGAGTTTCAGGAGCGCATTCTAAAGAAGAGATCATCAAAAAGCTAGAAAGCTTTGGGGTTACACTAAAAGATGGAATTGTATCTGTTGAAATTTGGGGATCGGGTAAACCGATGCGAGAGTTTTTGTGGAGTGAAGATATGGCCGATGCATGTGTGCACTTAATGGAAAATGTAGAGTTTAAGGAGGTTGTTGAAAAACAAAAAATACCTGGCTCTACTGAGATTATTAATACACATATTAATATTGGTACGGGTAAAGAAATCTCTATTCGTGAATTAGCCGAAACCATTAAAGGTACAATTGGTTTTACAGGAGATTTGGTTTTTAATAGCAGTAAACCAGATGGAACCATGCGTAAATTAACGGATAGCTCGAAATTGGCCTCTTTAGGCTGGAAATACTCGATAGAATTAAAACAGGGTATATCTAGAATGTATGATTGGTATTTAGGTTAAACCTCCAAATATTAATTGTGTTTTTAAGTATTAACCATGGCGAAACTTATTGAAGTTGTAAGAAATAAGTTGCAGAACGAAATTATCCAGAAATATGTAAAAAATATTTCATGGTTATTTGTAGAAAAAATATTTCGAATTATTTCTGGGTTGTTTGTTGGCATATGGGTTGCTCGGTATTTAGGGCCAAAAGACTTCGGGATGTTTTCTTATGCTATGTCTTTTGTTGGACTATTCATTACTGTAGGTAGCTTAGGTGTGGATAGTATCCTTGTTAGAGAATTAGTTAAAAGTCCTGAAAGGAGAAACACTCTTATTG
>JBLFZF010000070.1:0-14685 GCA_047610145.1 Salibacteraceae bacterium
CAACAAATGAAGTAGAATTGGTTGAAATAACAAATATTGAGCCTGTTTTATAATTAACAATGCAAATCAAAAATGGCCCTGCGTTTGCGGGGCCATTTTTGATTAATGTAAATGGTTTTTCACCTACTTTTTACGAAGTAAATACTGAGTAAATTGATGTCCGTAACATTTCTTATAGGATGGCACCATTAATGGCGAAGATGCGGCACCCGGAATTTACTCCTACAAAATATGGTACAACACCGGCATGTCATCGCAGAGTATTACTAAGTATGGTGAGGTTAATTTGATTCGATAAGTCAATCCCCCTGAACCTCGCTTTGATCGCTAAGTTAGATTCTACCGAACTAACTTTTTAAACAGCTACGCAGTTTTTCCCTCCTCCAAGGGAGAAATCGCTTGGTGATTTCAAGAACTGCTTCGGTAGAAACAGTTTTTCAATATTTTTATTTAATGCCTAATCCTCTTTCCTACCTAGCGGAAGGGATTTTAGTTTTTATTACAAGATGAGTAGAACAATTACCTTTTTTGAATTGAAAACAAAAATCTAATTCTCCCTTGGCAAAGGGAGCTAGAGGGATTGACTCACTAAAATAAAAAACAATCAACTCCAAACAATAAAAGCAAAGGGCCTAAAGGTCCCTGAGGGATAGTTCAAAGAACTATCTCTTTTAATAAAATGCATTGAACCTATCCAAAAATCGAAGCAAAAACAAAGGTCCCTGAGGGTTTGGGTGAAACCCAAATGTCTCGAAGGGCCGGGTTACTACCCATCCACTAATTTCCCGCTATTGCCCACTAATGAATAAAACCTACCCTTCCAAACCACCAGTAAAACCAGCACCTGTAGAGGGTACTCCGTAGATACTCCATACATACCCCATACATACCCTGTATATAACCCCTATTTCAATATTAACCTGTACTCCGTTAAAATTGGAGTAAAAAAACAGAAACAGCTGAATACCACAACACCTACTCATTTAATATAAAAAATTCGGTTCATTTACCACTGAACTTGTAAGCACCCAACTATCTTTGCCTAGCAAATCGGCTTATCGCGGTGCTTTAGGGTAACGAGGAAAGTCCGGACATCATAGGGTAGCCTGCTTCCTAACGGGAAGGCACTATTTATAGTGACAGCAAGTGCAGCAGAGAGTATATTTCTCAATTTATTGAGTAAAGGTGAAACGGTGAGGTAAGAGCTCACCAGCAAGTTTGGCGACAAGTTTGGCTAGGTAAACCTCAGGCGATGAAAGATCAAATAAACTTCGGTTGGAGGGCGACCCGCCCAAACGGAGAGGGTAGATTGCTCGATCCCGTGAGTGATTGCGGGACTAGATAAATGATAAGCTATTACAGAATCCGGCTTATAGATTTGCAAAATAAAGGGGTTTTACCGAAAGGTAGACCCCTTTTCCATTCTCACTTTTTATTATTTGGGCGTTTCCTCTAACATTGCTCTCACATGTTCGATGCCAATTTTTTCGTTTTAATCCCCGCTAGGCTGAGTAATTGCATAGATAAAGGCACAAGCTTTTTTTGTCTATTTATAATAGATTTAGGATGGTAGGATAAGTCGACTTATCAAGTATTTCTTTTTGAACAGTGGAAGTGTTTCAGTACTCGAAGATGCGGTCGCTTTTGCGACAAGAGCACAAAATTTGCGTAGAAAATTTAAATGGAATCGCGTTAGGGAATCCTATATATTAAATACGATCGCTTGCAAAATTTAAGAAGTAAATTTAAAAGACATCACAGTAGTGATTGGCTTATACACCTTCCGAAAAGCGTCTTTTTTTTCGTTCTTTTTTTGGTCAAAATATGCTAGGCATATTTAGGCGAAACACGGTAGTGATGAGACTAAAAAAAGAACATGGAAGAGTCCTTTTTTAGCTAGGGCAGCTTATTAACTTGAAAAGTGCCTTTATCTAGGATAATTGCTCTAGGCTGCGGGGTATCACTGCTACCCCTAACGCATAAAAAAAGCCGTTTCAAAAATGAAACGGCTCTTTTTTAATTTTATAACCTTTGTTTATTGTGCAACAAAGTCATCTCCAGCGTAAACGCCTTCTGCTAATTTCTTCTTAATAACTTTAAAGGTATCAATTGTATATTTCACGTCTTCTAGCGTATGCATCGCAGTCGGAATCAAACGTAACATTAACGTTCCCTTTGGTACCACCGGATACACAACAATAGAACAGAAAATACCATAATTTTCTCTTAAGTCAACCACTAGTTTGGTCGCCATTGGCACTCCACCTTTCATGAAAACAGGAGTTACCGGAGAATTAGTTACTCCCAAGTCAAACCCTTCTGCTTTTAGGCCTGTTTGTAAAGCCGTAGCAATTTTCCACAGTTTAGCTTTATGCTCTGGCTGCGTTTTCATCATCTCTAAACGCTTCATTGCACCTACAACCAATGTTAAAGGCAAAGATTTGGCATAAATCTGAGAACGCATCGTGTAATTCAAAAAACGAATCACATCTTCATCTGCCCCAATAAAACCACCAATAGAAGCAAAAGATTTTGCGAATGTCCCAAAATAAATATCAATTCCATCTTGCACACCTTGTTCATAACCCGTACCACGACCTTCAGGGCCCATGGTACCAATACCATGTGCATCATCTACAAACAATCTAAAATTGTGCTTTTCTTTCATAGCTACAATTTCTTTTAGTTTACCTTGATCACCTGCCATACCAAAAACACCTTCTGTCAGTACCATGATACCCCCACCTGTTTTAGCAGTAATTTTAGCGGCACGAGTAAGCATAGAGTCTAATTGCTCTAAGTTGTTGTGCGCAAAAACAAACCGTTTACCCAAATGCATACGCATCCCATCCATAATGCAGGCATGAGATTCTGAATCATAAACGATCACATCATTTCTGTTGACCAAAGCATCAATGGACGATGCCATACCCTGATATCCGAAATTTAATAAGATAGCTGATTCTGTTCCTACGTAATCTGCTAATTGCTCTTCTAACTCTTCATGTAACGCAGTATTCCCAGACATCATTCTAGATCCCATCGGATTTCCCATCCCATATTTTAATCCAGCATCTGCATCTACTTTTCTAACTTCAGGATGATTTGCTAGTCCCAGGTAGTTATTTAAACTCCACACTAACACTTCTTTACCTCTGAAATTCATTTTGTTAGAAATTTCGCCTTCCAGTTTTGGAAAGAAAAAATACCCATGACCGAATTTTGAATACTGACCTAATGGTCCGTTGTTTCCCCTTACTTTATCAAATATATCAACCATATTTAAATTTAAAATTATTTTATCGCGACTAATTAAATAACATCGACAAAAATATAATTTATTATTATATGAACAACCCAGCTAGACCATGATATATGCGACTATGCAGCATAGTTTATAAACACACATACCCAACTCTTCACCTTAATTCGTTAAATTATGCTAAACAAAAACATCAGAATCGATCAATAACACAAACTAAGTAATTCATTATAAATCATTTAATCCAAAATACATCCATGAAATCATGAATTACAAGCAAATAGAATCAACGCCATTTTAATTCCATTTAATCTGTAAAAAAATTACATTTGCACCATGTCAAAAAAATGGTTTGCCATATTAGGTATATTAGTGGCTACGAGTCTTCTTCCGTCTTGTTCTGAATACAATAGAGTATTAAAGTCAACAGATTTAGAGTATAAGTTCACTAAGGCAAATCAATATTACGAAGAGGGTGATTATTACAAAGCCTATCCTTTGATTGAAGATTTAACCGCTATATATAGAGGTCAAAAGCGATCAGAAAAGTTATTTTACATGTTTGCGTACTGTGACTTTTATCAAGAAGACTTTTTGTTGGCTTCGCATCGTTTTTCTGAATTCACTAAAACTTTTCCTACAAGTTCATATACGGAAGAATGTTCTTTTATGAGTGCTTTTTCTTTGTATAAGCTTTCTCCACCAGATAAACTTGACCAAACAAATACCTACGATGCTATATCTTCTTTGCAATTATTTGTAGATCGTTATCCCAGAAGTTTCCGGGTAGATTCCTGCAATACTTTAATTATTGGTTTAGAAAGAAAAATAGAGGAAAAAGTTTATAAAGGAGCGAATCAATACAAGATGATGGAGTACTTCTCAAGTGCGGTATTGACGTACGAGAACATTTTAAAAGATTTTCCAGATACAAAATACCGGGAAGAAATCTTTTTTAATATTTACGATTCCTACTATTTACTCTCTATAAAGAGTGTTAATCAAAAAAAGGTGGAAAGAATTAACCAAGCTTTAAAAGCTTATGTTAATTTTGCAGACCGATTTCCTAATAGCGAGTACATGGGTGAAGCCCAAGATATGTACGCCAAGTTAGAGAAGTTAAAGACTAAATTTGAAAATCGATAGAAATGACATATAAAAGATCAGACGCACCGGATTCTACAATTACACGTAATTCAGCTGATTTAGGTGATAAAGTTGGAAATCTTTACGAAAGTTTAGCGATTATCTCAAAACGTGCCGATCAAATTGGTGGAGATATCAAGGAGGAACTAAACGCTAAATTGAGTGAATTTGCTTCAAGTTCAGACAACTTAGAAGAAATCTTCGAAAACAGAGAGCAAATCGAAATTTCTAAGTATTACGAGAAATTACCAAAACCATTAGCATTAGCTATGGTAGAATTTGAAAATGATCAAATTTACTACCGTAACCCTGCTAATGAGGAACCAGAAACTGAATAATTAACTACATTTGGCCTTAATGAAAGGCAAAAAAATACTACTCGGGGTATCCGGGAGCATAGCGGCCTACAAGGCCGCTTTTGTTATACGCAACTTTGTAAAAGCAGGAGCCGAGGTTCGAGTTATAATGACTCCCTCTGCTGCTGAATTTATTAGCCCTTTAACACTCGCAACCCTTTCTAAAAACGAAGTTCAAAGCACCTATATTGCACATAAAGAAAAGGGTACATGGAATAACCATGTAGAACTTGGTCTTTGGGCAGATGTATTGTTAATTGCACCCGCTACGGCAAATACTTTGGCAAAAATGAACACCGGTATCACCGACAATCTGTTGATGGCTGTATACCTCTCTGCTAGATGTGCGGTAGTAATTTGTCCAGCCATGGACCTAGACATGTATCAACATGCGAGTACTCAGAAAAACATGAATGATTTAATCGAAAGAGGTCATTTATTCATTGATTCAGAGTTTGGCGAATTAGCGAGTGGATTAGAAGGCAAAGGTCGGATGGCAGAACCAGAACTCATTCACCATTTTTTTGAGTTGTACTTCAGTAAAAACAAACCATTACATAATCAAGAGTGGCTAATTACTGCAGGCCCAACATTTGAACCTATTGATCCGGTTCGTTTTATTGGAAATCACTCTTCTGGTAAAATGGGAGTCGCCTTAGCTCATGTCGCTGCTGAATTAGGCGCAACGGTACATCTCATTTCTGGCCCAGGTACTCCTTCTGTTTCTCATACGCATATTTCACAGTATTATGTTCAGAGTGCACAAGATATGTTTGATGCCACAATTCCTCATTTTAAAAATTGTTCGGTAGCCATTTTAGCGGCAGCCGTGGCAGATTATACGCCAACTACTTTTACAGATAAAAAAATAAAGAAAAAAGCAGGAGATTTTCAAATTGATTTAAAACCTACCTTGGATATTCTAAAGCACTTAGGATCAATAAAGGCAAACCAAAAGCTAATTGGTTTCGCACTAGAAACCAATAACGAGGTTGAAAATGCAAAAAAGAAAATTACTGAAAAAAACTTAGATTTAGTTGTTTTAAATTCACTGCAAGATGCAGGAGCTGGTTTTGGACATGACACCAACAAAATAACTTTGATAGACGCGCAAAATAATTTGACCCATTTTGAGTTAAAATCAAAGTCGGAAGTAGCGATAGACATTATTAACGCGATTCAAAAATTATAATGAATAAACTAATTACTTTTTTTCTTTTATTAGTAGGTCTCCAATTATACGCACAAGAGGTAAGATGCAACCTCACGGTGAATACGGAGCAAATATCTGGTGGTTCTGTTCAACTTGGAGTACTCGAGTCATTTGAAACCCAAGTACGTGAGTTTATTAATCAAACACGTTGGACTAATGACGTAATTACGGAAAGTGAGAAAATTGAATTTTCAATGCTCATCAATTTTCAAGAAGCGAATGGTTCAGGTGTATACAAAGCTCAGGCTCAAGTTCAGTCTGTTCGTCCAGTATACCAATCTGGATACAACTCCGCGGTTTTTAGCTATAAAGATGATCAGTTTGAGTTTAGTTTTACGCAAGCAGATGTATTAAACTTTAACATTCAAAACTCAGCCGAAAACAACCTAACTGCCATGTTAGCCTATTATGTATATCTAGTTATTGGCTATGATTATGAGACGTATAGTCCATTTGGAGGCAAAAAATATTTTGATTTGGCTATGAATATCGCCAATCAAAATCAAAACTCTAATTATGGTGGTTGGAAACCATTAAACAGTGACAAAAACAGATATTGGATTGTACAGAATATGATTCAACCCCGCTACGAAAACATTAATAAATCTTTGTACATGTACCATAGAAAAGGGCTGGACAAAATGTATGAAAACCCAAGTGGGGCAAGAAAAAACATTTTCGAAGCATTGCAATTATTGGAAAAGGTATATGAAGATGTACCCGACCTAGTTAATATTCAGATATTCTTTAATGCCAAATCAAGTGAGATTATTGGCATTTATAAAGAAGGGTCGGCTGAAGAAAAGAAAAGTATCATTAAACTATTGGATCGGGTTTACCCCTCTAACACCCAGAACTGGTCTAAAATTAATGACCGTTAGTGGGTTTAAACTGCTTCTAGCTTGTCTAGTTTCGTCTTTGTTTGAAAGTTTCCGAATAGAATAGTGACATTCTTTCCCGAAATCTCTAAGACCTCTCCTGCTTCTGTACCAGTGAGTAACCTAACTTTCGACCCTACTAAAATTGGTTTGAACACTTTTTTACGTTCAGGTTCTTTTCTTACAATTTTAGGTTTGAATTCTTTCTTTACTTCCTTCTTTAAGTGCGCTTTCTTTACGGTATCAGCGAGCTTTGTTTTTTCAATAATTAAGTATTTACGCACATCTTCCATAAAAGGCTTTGTGGCTTTATTCCCTTTCATTTTAGAAAATAACTGCTCCATTTTCTTGCCCCAATTGATATACTTATTATTTAGCTCAATTTGGTTATTTTGCTTTTGAATTTGCTCTCCTAAATGACTTTGAAGATCTTCGTAATAAGATTTCGACTCTACCGAGTCTTTTGCCGCAGACACACTTTTATCATTTAGCTTTTGAACCGATGATTTTTCTTTCTGCAACTCTGCAATCAAGTTATCCATCTCTACTCTCTTTACATCTAATAGTTTTTTTGCATCCTCAATTAAATCTAATGGAATTCCATTAGTTTGAGCTACCTCAAAGGTAAATGAAGACCCTGGCTGACCCACCGATAACTCAAACATGGGGGCCAAAGATTCTCTATCAAACAACATACTTGCATTTACGGCATTACGTAAGCGAGAAGCCTTTAATTTAATATTTGCATAGTGGGTAGTAATTACGCCAAAACACTTTTTATTGTATAAGTTTTCAAAAAACACCTCTGCGAGAGCTCCACCTAGTTCTGGATCAGATCCAGTACCAAACTCATCCAGCAATAACAAAGTCCGTTTATTAGCCACATCCATAAAGTATTTCATGCGTTGCAACCGGTAACTATACGTACTTAATTCGTTTTCAATAGATTGATTATCACCAATATCCGTTAATATAGTTTGAAACCATCCCATTCTAGAGCGATGATCCACAGGAACCAATAAACCACATTGAAACATAATCTGCAGTAAGCCTACTGTTTTCAAGGTAATAGACTTCCCTCCTGCATTAGGACCAGAAATAACCATTATCCGACTAAACTTATCCATCGTTACCGACTGCGGAAAAGTGGGCTTACCGGCCTCCATATTACCGAGTAGTAGCAACGGATGTTGGGCATCAATTAAATCAATAATCGTTTCTTTATGCTCAATATGTGGTTTTAACGCTTTCATACGTTTCCCTAAGCGACCTTTAGCTTGAATAAAATCAAGTTCGGGTAGCAAATATTGATAGGTCTCGATAAGTTCTACATGATCACTTAACTCTTTCGTGAGTTCCTTAAAAATCCGAATAATCTCTAATCGCTCTTCTTCAATTAACTGTTCTAACTCCGAATGCAGTGGCTGGTTAGATTTGGGTTCTATATAGGCCACATGACCATTATTTGAACTTCCCACAATACCCCCAGGAATACTACGCTTGTGACTTGCCCCTACCGCTAAAACTCGTTTTCCTTTTACAAAAGATTCAGACGTATCTGCGAGCACACCACTACCTTGAAGCCTTTTTAAGATTCGGTCAAAATTTGAATTGATTTTTTGACGAATAGAACGAATATCCATTCTAATTTCAAATAGCTTTCGAGAAGCGTCATCTTTCACCTGATGCTTGGCATCCAATACCTTTTCAATGGGCTGAATAACCTCTTTTGAGGAATACGTGTTTTGAATCAACCCAAACAAGTGAGCATACTCTTGTTCAAACGGTTTAATGAATTTCACTAGCGAATTAGCAATTCTACTAGCTTCTAAAATGGCCACAAACCCTTCTAAATTTAATTGACTACCTCTTTTCTTTAAAAAAAGAATTTCTTTAGTGAGCTCTGTAAATTCTAGCCTAGGAAATGAGGCATCCTCATTTTGAATATCCACATATTCCTGAACTAAAGAAAGAGCTAAATCAATTTCTGAAATATTGTCTAATGAACTCAGGTTCCTAATCCGGTCAGAGGCTGTAGGACCGAAACATATTTTAACCAACATCTCTTTGATGTTGGCAAATTCTAAATCCTCAATGGTTTGTTTGTCGGCAAATTTCACACTCACAAATTTAAACAGGGTAAGGGTTTATCAAAGAACTACATCACTATTATTCGCTAAATAAAAAAATATTAATTAATTATATCTATTTTGGAAAGTAGACGACATAAAATTTGACTTTTCTAATTTATTATTGTGACTTATATTTCACCTATGAAACAAACGCAAACTTTTGGCATTATTACCTTGTTGGCATTTTCACTATTCGCTATCCCATCCTGTAAAAACGATCCAATCACCACCGATATTGATTGGGAACTCTATGAAATGGCTCAGAAAACCGCTGGTTTCACTTGGTATAAAAATAGCTCCGCGGTATGGAGTAAAAGTGTGGGTAGCGGACATAGCAACCCCAAATTAAGAACTCGGTACAATAGTATTGCCTCTCAATTTTTAGATTCTACGGGTAAAGTAATCGAAAATAGTAATTTTAGTGACGGGTCATTAATAGTGAAAGAATTAATGGATACTGATGAAAACCTAAACCGTTATGCCATTCTTTACAAAGACAGCGGGAATGAAAGTGCCGATGCAAATGGATGGGTTTGGGGGTATATAAATGCCGATGGAACGGTTGCTGAATCAGCAACAAAAAAAGGAGTTTCTTGCACTGGGTGTCATTCTCAAGCAGGGAATATTGATTCTGGATTAATGAATAAAGAGTTCCCATAAGGAGCCACTTATCTTTTAAAACTTGTACTTTCTAACATTCCAGTTATACGCGTCCTCTCTAATTTTTTTTCCGTCTAAATAATAAAAATGTTCCCCCCAAGGGTAATCAAAACGAATTAAGTAACGTCCTGTATTATTCTCCACAATAATACTTTTAGTTAACACTAGTTCATTTTCTGTTTCAATTTCCTCTGTAATTCCATCTGGGTAATTTTTTGCTAATTCTGCAGATGAATTTTTATTTAACTTTTCTAAATAAGCTTCTCTTTGAATGCGCGCTACTTCTTTTCTTTTTGCTAATTGAATTGCAGCTACTTTTCTACGCTTCACTTCCACTACTTTCCGGTCTGCTTCTGCTACATCAAATTTATTTTTTGCCGTTTGCAACTTAGTGACCGCTTCTTCATTTTCTGGTTTCAGTTTTAAAGCTGCCGAATATCCTTTCACCGCATCTCCAAACTTATCTTGACTCATAGCCGAGTTACCCTTAGACATTGCAGTTAAGAAATTGGTTTCTAAAACTGCTTTAGCATCCGCCTCTGCGGCCATTTTTAACCGTTCTCTTTCTGCAGCTATCGCTTCCGCCTCCATTTCCAACCGTTGATTTTCGGCTCTATCTATAGCGTCAGATTTAGCGTTCTTTACTTCCATCAACTTCTGTTTCGGATAAACTTCCTCTGGTTTGAGTTTAATGGCTCCTTGGTAGCTTGAAATGGCCTCATCCCACATTTTATTTTGTAATGCTTGATCACCAGAGGAAATGAAACCAGTATAATTAGCCTCTAGTTTCTCGGTCTTTTGTGCGGCAGCAATTTTCTTTTCTATTTCTAATTGAGCCGCCCAGAGTGTTTCTACCTCTTTTAACTTTTCCTTGGGTAATTCTTGGCTGGGCTTAAGTTTTGAAGCTCCAAAAAAGAAACGTTTCGCATCTGCATACTTTTCATTTTCTAAAGATATTTGACCATTCTTCATTCTTTCGGCATAATCTTCATCTAACTCTGCCACTCTACTCGCTAATTCCTTTTCTTTCAATTCCAATTTTTCAATAGCCTGTATTCTTTCGTTAGGTCCCGTACTGGATGGTTTTATTTTTAATGCATTTTTAAAATCTCCCTTAGCCAAGGCCCATTTTTGCTGTTTCATCGCTTGCTCACCGCTTGCCATAAACGTACTATACTCTTTATCTAATTTTTGCTGAACAGCCAAAGCTTTCGCATTTGCCGCTACCTCCATTCCTTTGATTACATCTAATTGGTTTTTAGGATAGTCTTCGCTAGATTTTATTCTTACCGCAGTTTTGTAGGCCGCTTTCGCTGTTGTGAAGTCTAATTTGGCAAGAGCAACATCACCCGAAGATACCGCTGCTTGATATTTTTTATCCAACACTAAGGCTTTAGCGGCAATTTCCTTTTCTGCATTCAAAGCCGTTTTCTCTGCATTTTGCATAGAAGATAACTCCCCTTGCATTTTTGCTACTTGCGCATTATCCGGCATAAAAGTTTCGGCAGAGTTAACCGCCCTTAATGCTAGATCCCAATCACTATTCTTAAGTGCTGTTTTGTAATCTGTCACCGCTTTATCAAAACCAACTTTATTTTGAGCTGCTAGCTGAGCTCGTTCTTCTTTTTTTTCTGCTTGAGCTAATTTTTGTTCTTCGGCTAAACGCTCTGCTTCTGCACGTACATTTTGAGCGTCTATTCTATCGATTTCTTTTTGTTGAGCTACGTCTTTCGCTTTTAACTCAGCCAACAAACTAGCTGCTGCAGAAGCTTCCATTGCCAACCTTGCTTTTTCTTTAGCCATCTGATCAGCTGCTAATTGTTCTTCTTGCTCAATTCTTTGTTTCTCTGCTAGGTCTGCTTCTAACCTAGCCTTCTTTTTTTCTTTTGCTTGAACTGCCGCTAACTCAGCGGCTACCGCTAATTGCTCTTTTTCCAGCGCAACACGTTTTGCTTCCTCAATTGCCTTTTCTGCAGCTATTCTTTCTTTTTCCTTTTGTTGCGCTTCTTCATTTGCTTTTGACTCTGCGGCTAAACTTGCAGCGGCTGCTGTCTCTAACGCACGTCTTTTCTTTTCTTTAACCGCATTTTCGGCTGCTAATTTTGCTTCTTGTTCAACTCTTTGTTTCTCTGCTAACTCTGCTTTTAACCTAGCAGATTCTTTTTCTTCTGCTTTTGCAGCTGCTACTGCTGCCTCTTTTGCTAATTTAACTTCTGCTGCTGCCTTTTTATCCGCAGCCAATTTAGCCTCTTCTACTTGCCTTGCTTTCTCTGCTATTTCTGCCGCAAGAGCGGCTGCTTCCGCTACTCGTTTCGCTTCTGCAATTTTTGCGAACTCTGCCTCTTTCTTCTCAGCTGCTAGGCTAGCTTCTTCCGCTAACCTTTCTTGTTCCGCTTTTTCAAGAGCTAACTTCTTCGCATCCGCATCGGCTTGAGCAACTTTCTCCTCGGCAACTAATTGATCTATTTTGGTAAGTTGATTCGCAGGTCCTAATTCTTCGGGCTTTAATTTCTTTGCTGAACTAAAAGCAGATCTAGCCTCTTCCCAGTTTTTATCCGTTAATGCCGCTGCTCCCTTAGCCATGACACTTTCATATTGTTTTTGTGTCTTTACACGCGCTTCTTCATTTGCTTTTTCTTTTAAGGCTAATTCGTCTGCTGCCCTCTTACCCGATTTTGCTTGATTTAAGAGATTCGTAATATCCGTATTTCCAGGTTTTAATGAGCTAGCTGTGGTAAGAGCCTCAATGGCAGCTAACCAATTCTTTTGAGATATGGCTTCCTCTCCAATTTTCTTTTGCTTTTGATAACTCGTTTCTAACTGTTCTGCTTTTAATTTTTTATCTGCGTCAATTTTTATGCGCGCGTTTGCTTTCGCAATTTGTTGTGTGGGATAAGCCTCAGAAGGTTTTAATGTCTTTGCCACTTGATAAGAAGCAATAGCGCCATCAAAATTCTTAGTAGATAGCAATTGATCCGCTTTAGCTAATTCTGCCGTATACTCTTTATCTAGCTTTACTTTTTTTGCCTTCGCAATAGCCTCTGCCTTCAATTTTTCAATCATGGCAGCCTTTTCTCTAGGATACGATTCTCCCGGTTTAATACCCGCTGCTTCCTTAAATTTTTGCTTGGCAACATCCCAGTTTTTGGCAGATAGAGCCCTCTCTGCAGAGGCTAACGTCTCCTCATATTTTTTCTGAGTAACAGCCGCTTTTGCATCTGCTGCCGCTTGCGTCTTTAATGCAGCTACCTGCGCTATTTGAGATTTAGGGTAGCTTTCATCTGGGCTTATCGATAAGGCAGCATTGTATTTTGAAGTTGCTTCAGTCCACTTTTCACTCGCCAATAAGGCATCTGCTTGCTTGATTAAGGATTGATATTTTTTTTCAGTCTCCACGGCTTTAGCCTGAGCAATCTTTTGGTTCATTAAGGTAATTCTACCCTTTGCGTAATCAGAGCCAGGCTTTAATTTCACCATTTGATCATAGTATTCCTTGGCTTTGTCATAAAGCTTTTTTGCATAGGCTCCATCTGCCTTTGACTTTAGCACTTTATACTCTTTTTCAACTCGAGCGGCTTCTTTCTTCTTAGATGATTCATCATCTAATTCGCTTCCAATACTATTAAGAATATCTTCCTCACTTTGTGAAAATGAAAGTTTAGGAGATATTGCAAAAGCAATAATTCCTATTCCTATAATAATATTTGACTTTGAAAATAACTTGGAACAAATTCCCATTCTACCAATTTAGTGCTTAGCACAAAAACTAAACTTCCCCCTATTCGAAACGGATGCTAAAATAGTTAAAGGAATTGACAATCCTTCTAAAATTAATGGCTTAAGCACTCCAATTATAAATGATATAAATGTTTCAAATAATTAGATAACAATTTGTATCCGCTTAAGTACTCGGAAAACTAAAAATTACCATTAATTTTACAGCTCAATTTCACAAACATTTAAAACTTATAATATGGCTTTTACATTACCAGCTTTACCATATGCCTCTAATGGCTTAGAACCGCATATTGATGCACGTACTATGGAAATTCACCATGACATGCACCACAATGGATACACAAACAACTTAAATAACGCTATTAAAGGATCTGCTATTGAGAATTCTTCTATCGAAGATATCTTAGCGGATATTTCAAACCAATCAGGTGCCGTTAGAAATAACGGAGGTGGTTTTTATAATCACTGTATGTTTTGGGAAGTTATGTCGCCAAACGGTGGTGGAACTCCAACAGGACAATTAGCCACTGATATTGATGCTAAATTTGGCTCGTTTGACGCTTTCAAAACGGAATTTTCTGCTGCTGCTGCTACTCGTTTCGGATCAGGATGGGCATGGTTAATTGTAGATGCTGCTGGAAAACTAGCCGTAACCTCTACACCTAACCAAGACAATCCAATGATGGATATTGCTGAGGTAAAAGGAACGCCTCTTTTGTGTGTAGATGTATGGGAACATGCGTACTACTTGAAGTACCAAAACAGAAGACCAGAATATTTGACTAATTTCTTCAATGTGGTAAACTGGGAAGAAGTTTCTAAAAGATACGAATCAGCTAAATAAGCTAATTCTTAAATATTTTGAATCTCGTATTGGTCTTGGCTGATACGGGATTTTTTTGTGCGTTTTATATTTTGTCTTCGCTAGGTTCACCAATCCTTTATCATTGCCCTCAGGCAGCGCACTTCTATTATTATTTCATACTTATTCTTCATAACCCAGTTGCCATAAAGTTTTTCTAGCTTCTGCTAAACAGCAGAATAGAAAACTATAATATGATCAACTTGCATCTATTCTTTATTTATCATTTGGCAAGCTGCTGGGGGGCCAAGTGCACTCGGTGTTTCTTCTGATTTTTTAATGAGCGGTTCTAATAATGACCAAGCTCAAGCCACTTTAACGGATCGAGAGCTACTCAATCAGTTTCAAAAGGTAGAACTTTTTCCTAATGATAAAAAAGCCATTGTGAAAGAGCTACTAGATTCTTTCTTGCTTAATTATGAGATTCAAAATAGAATG
>JBLFZF010000071.1:0-14652 GCA_047610145.1 Salibacteraceae bacterium
CTATTGATTAAGTCCACTTTTAATCCAAGAACAACCTCAAGTAGGTATTATTGATTTGACTAACAATGTAACTGTAAACGTTTACCCAAATCCAGTAGGACCCTATACCAGCATCGTTATCATAGCGGCAAACAACGTGAGCCGTCACGCTATAATTATTCGTGACTTAACAGGTAAAATAGTTTACTTGAAATAGTCATTCACATACGGTTGACATCAGCAAGTTTGCTGCAGGCACTTTTTTATTCAAATTAAAACGAATGAATTTAGTAGCTTTAGTAAATTGATTGTGATGTAATTACTCAAAAGTGAAAGACCTTATTAGTGGATTCTAGTGGGGCATTTTTATTTAACTCGCTACATTTATATATTGGGATTTAGAATTATGTAGTCTTTGGAATCAAGTCTATCCCAACAAGTTGACAAACTAGGTAGCGACCTTTTTTTCTGATCTTCTTTTCCTATTATCGAGTTTAATAAACCCACATCCAGCTAGAAAGTTCCATTTCAACAGTCGTTAAACATACTATGTTACAAGATGATATGAATACGGCATGACTTTATATACCCAAATTAAAAAACACTTCTTTCGCCTTCTTTTATCCAGATACTATTTCGCTTATTTTTTTAACTCCATAGATTATTTGACGGAAATTGTATTTAAACCTTTATTTTTAAGTGTGTTAAACGGTAAAACAGAATCAAATTAAAAGTAATTTAAGTTGATTGAATGCCAATAAAGGTTATTTGAAGGGGATCTTTTAACGACAATTTCAACCCATAATAATTCTCAAAATGGGAAATTATAGCGATGTCCTCATTAAAAAATAATTTCAAACCCAAAAAAGAGGGTTTCATAACATAAATCACAAAACAGGCAATAAGTTATTTATTTTCGAACCCAGAATTCGGTAAATATGAATTCTAAGTTTCCTGAAATCGGGATTCCACACAAAAAATCCCCATTTAGTCTTTCTAAATGGGGGCTTTTTTTTCTGTTCTCGCTTATTTCAGGCGCGACCAAACGGTATCTCTTCCCAATAAACTAAACCCAATATACCCACGTACATTAAGCGTATTTATGTCCTTCCAGGTTATTTCACAACTGTATGTCTTTCCATTTTCAGGGTCATAAATAGTTCCATCTTCATACTCATCATCATCCCACTGAAAATTTTGAATAACGGGTAATCCTAAAATCCCTCTAGATCTTAGCGTCTCTTCTTCATTACTTTTATCTAGTTTGGCAGTACCATCCGCTCTATTCGGTTCTTTTAACCAAATAATCTTACCAGAGTATTTATCTCCTTTTTTAGTAATCTCTACTTTTGATTTACCCCCCTCGGTATACCATGTACCAATGATATCATCTGCACTTTGGGCAAATGAAAACGCAGATATCATCATTATCACGGCTAAACTCCATATTTTTTTCATCTTTCTGTTTTATTAATTTGTTTCCCAAATTTAAACAAACCAACTCTTATTAAACTGTTAATCTAATTGAAATGTAGCCATCATGACATTTGTTAACCCAGCTTCATTTTAAATTTGTTAGGTATTAATAACCAATACTATAAATAAAATGATTATGAAAAACAGTATTAAAACAGGAGCTCTAGTATTAGGAACGTTGCTATTAAGTGCATTCGCATTTGTAACAGCGAACGAAAATTCTGCAGAAGATCTATCCGCTCAAGCGGCAACTTCCACTGAATTATTCGCTGTGAACACCGCAAATTTTGACGGGAAATGTGGCGAAGGAGAAAAACCTGAAAAGAAAGAAAAAACAAAAAAAGGCGAAAAGAAGGAAGAATCTAAGTGCGGTGAAGGGAAATGTGGCGAAGGGAAATCTGCCACTAAAAAAGAAGAAAAGAAATCTGAAAACAAAACAGAAGAAAAGAAAGAGGAGCATAAATGTGGCGAAGGGAAATGTGGCGGACAATAGTCTACCACCCCTCATTCATGTGTATGCCGGGTTTAAAAAGCTCAGATAGAAATATCTGGGCTTTTTTTTGCGAAAAAACAGAATTCTAAGCCGCTAATTAAATATTTTTGAAAACATCAATCCCCATTCATGAGCAGCAAACAATTTTTCGAGGATAAAGGCACGCGAATTTCAAAACCGCATCGAACTAAATTAAATAGAAGACATTTTCTTTTAGGAATGGTTGCGGTTTCCGCGGCTTCAATTGTTCCATCTGTAATTTCATGCGCTGCTAGTCCTATTCATGACATTCATAATCAATTGACTGATTTTGATTATGCTACTTTAGTGGCTGTTCAAAATCATTTGTTTCCAACTTCTATGGATGTTCCTGGAGCTAGCGACTTCCATGCAGCGACATATTACTCTTGGAACTTAATGGATACGGAAGAAGATCCAGCAGTGATCCAAAAAATGCGAGATGGTTTAAAATGGATCGAAGAAGAAGCACAAACACTGTTTCAAAAACAGTTTGTGAATTTATCCGATACCGAAAAAGAAAATGCCTTACGCTCCTTAGAAAAAGAAGGGTATGGAGAAAGCTGGATTAGCCTAACATTAACACAAATTTTTGAAGCTTTATTAAGCGATCCTATTTATGGGTCCAACACCAATCAAGCGGGCTGGAAATGGTTAGCGCATTCCGCTGGTGTACCAAGACCAACGAAAGCGAACACCTACAAAAACACTGCGTTATGATTATTGAAACCGAAGTTTGTATTGTAGGAAGCGGTGCTGGTGCCGCTCCTGTGGCTTATACCTTATCTAAGGCAGGCAAGAAAGTTTTAGTATTAGAAAAAGGACCCTGGTTAACCGAGAAAGATTTTAGTAAAGATGAAATATCCGTTTGTCGCAGGCCTGGTTACACCCCTAATTTACGTGATGAACGCCATGTTTTAGAAACTCCTCATAAAGACCATTTTGATGCGAAATCTACTTATGATTCGGGTAGAGATTTTTGGAATGGAAGCTTAGTCGGAGGTTCTAGTAATTTAATGAGCGGCTATTTTCACCGCTTAAAACCCACCGATTTTAGATTATTAAGTACTTACGGACCTATTGAAGGCGCAAATGTAGCCGATTGGCCTATTAGTTATGAGGAGTTAGAACCATATTACGCAATGACCGAAGAAGTGGTTGGGGTATCTGGGAAAGTAGTTGCGCACGCCCAATTAGAGCCTCGTTCTACACCAGACTTCCCTTACCCCCCCTTAACTGAAAATCATATTAGTACCCTCATTGATACTGCCTGCGAAAACTTAGGTTACGCATCCTTACCTACCGCACGCGCCATACTTTCAACCAATAAAGAAACGCGTAATGCCTGTTACATGAGTAATTATTGTGGGAGTTATGCGTGTTCATCCGGAGCCAAAGGAAGCGCAAGAGCTGCGTTATTAGACCCAGCAATGAAAACCGGAAACCTCACCATTACCCCTCATGCTAAAGTATTTAAGCTCTCTACCGATGCGAATGGAAAAGTAGTTAGCGCACATTATTACAATGAAAACAAAGAAGAAGTAATTGTTAAAGCCCAAATATTTGTAGTCGCCTGTCAGGCCATAGAAACCTCTCGCTTATTACTGGCCTCTACTGGGGAGAAACATCCCAACGGAATTGGAAATAATACGGGGCAATTAGGTAAAAACGTTATTTTCTCCGCAGGAGGA
This sequence comes from Salibacteraceae bacterium, assembly GCA_047610145.1. Classification (GTDB taxonomy): domain Bacteria; phylum Bacteroidota; class Bacteroidia; order Flavobacteriales_G; family Salibacteraceae; genus CAJXZP01. The sequence goes on from JBLFZF010000071.1 coordinate 3,658, forward strand.
GTTGGCCATGGAGAGTTTCCCTACGCTAATTTTAGTGAAGAAGATATTACTAAGTTAAAGTCACGTGGCACATTTGTAAACCGTTCCTTACAAGAGTGGTATGAAATTAACGACCCTGAATTTGGCAATAAAACCAAAGGCGGTACTGTAGATTTTTTATGGAAACACGCCAATCCAATATCCCGCTCTATTCGCTTAAAATGGGGCAAGAATGGATTGGTATGGGGAGCCGCTTTACAAAAGAAAATGCACCACTATTTCACCCAAGAGCGTCATTTAACGTTTGAAGTATTTAATGATTGGTTACCTACCGATGATTGTTTTGTAACGCTAGATGAAAAAGTAACCGACAAATGGGGCGATCCAGTAGCCAATGTTAGATTGGGCTATCACGAACATGACTTAAAAGTAGGTGAATATATTTCTACTAAAACCGAAGAAGTATTAAAAGAAATGGGAGCCGTAAGAATTCATTCGAGTGTCAGTGGTTCTGCACCGGCTAATTTACAAGCGGGGGGTTGTCGGTTTGGCGATGATCCAAATACTTCCGTACTGGACAAAAACTGTAAGGTGCATGATTGCGATAATCTATACATAACCGATGGTAGTTTTATGCCTACCGGAGGAAGTGTGCCGTATACGTTTACCATTTACGCCAATTCATTTAGGGTTGCAGCGCATTTAGTAAATGTGGTGTAAGAATAGATTACTATTTCGTTGATTTAAGCCTCCAAATAACGGCCGCTTATTCCCAACGCGGCCTCCTCCCATAAATTAATTGGGTAAGTAGGATACCCTATTTTTAATTTTCAGCCCTTCATAGATTTCACCAGTCAAATCGCTTAGAATATGTTCAAGGCCCATTATATATCTTTTTGTCAAATTGCCAATACCATATGAAAAACGTAACCGATTAATCGGTTCATATTCTAATGTTAACTTGCTAGAGAATCTTGAAATATTAGTTAAATCCCAATACTCTATAGACTCCTCTACCATTCCTGTATTCTATAAAAAGGAAACTCCTAAATCTAAAGAGCCTTTTGGACTAAAGGGATACTGAAAAACGATAAAAGGAATAGGAGTATGGGTATACTTTAAATGTACTGCGTATAAAATGAATGCATCGCTTTGATTTTTTATAGATTATAACTTATCAGATATCTCATTTTTTCTTTAGTATGCCATATTCTAAAGCTACAGAAGCCCCAAAAGCAAATGGGTTCTTCTCAAATGAGTCACCTGTATTCTCTAAGATCCTATAACTTAAAAATGGGTTTACAGAAACACGTAACAGATCATCAAATGTATAGCGCAATTGCAGTCCTAATTTTAACTGCATAAAAACAGATGACTGATTTTTTGAAAAAAACAGGGTTTCCTTTTCCGAACTATCCATCATAACTGATTCTTCTTTCGTATTAATCAGAAACGAGTTATTCAATCCGCCAAAGGCGAACACTTCCAATTTTGCATCCTTTGTAATTTTATAACTAGCTTCTAATGGAATATTAAAATAGGAATACATCACTTCTGTACTCAGAGGTATATCTGGATCTCCTGGATGATTCGTAATAAAGTTGTGATTCAATTCAAACCCATCAAAGGCATAATTAAACCCAATCAAGTAACTCCACTTGCCTAAGCTTTCCATTTGCGCAGTAACTCCAAAACTTTGCCATTTCGGAATGGATGTGACTTCCGGCCGTAAAACCGCTATTTCACCATTAGTTTTGGTATACGTATTGAATTGCACCGTTCCATTTATTCCAACCCAAAAAGACCTTAATTGACTAAAACTAGTGTGGAATGAGCCGATGAAAAGTAGTAGAGTGAGTAAGCGCATAAGGAAGAATTAATTATTTTAAATACCAAAGATAGTTTAAAAGTTACACTGTTACTTATTGATTTATAGAACGTAACCTATATACGTACTCGACCAAAAACAGTTCATTATAATTTCTAAAGCCCTGTAAATGCTATCTGGATTGGTATCAAACTGTTACCCAATGTACCCCTAGGGCTATCGCACATTAAAGTATGTATGGTCAAAGGAACCAATCCATTACCTAACACACCATCCAATAACCTACATAATTTACCATCGCGAAAATGAATAAAGACCCTATACTTCCAATTAAGGCAATTAGTCTTGCAATAAGAAATGAAAATGGGTACCTCCTTTAGCCTAAGGAACGGCCATTCGTAAACCCAGAAAAACCCTATCTACTGCCATACCGGTAATGCCCAATAATATGGTTTCTTTTAATCTTATTTTAGTGCTTGCGCTAAATCTTCTATTAGATCAGCCGCATCTTCTACCCCCACACTTAAGCGGATTAAAGAGTCCACTATTCCTGACTTTTCACGCTCTTTTTTAGGTATGGCCGCATGCGTCATGGTAGCTGGATGTCCGATAAGCGACTCTACACCACCCAAAGACTCGGCTAAAGAAAATATTTTGACGGCTGCCACAATTCGATGTGCATCTTCCATTTTATTGCCTTTCAAATTAAAAGAAATCATTCCTCCATAATCATCCATTTGACGTTTCGCCACGGCATGGTTTGGGTGATCTTCAAAACCAGGCCAGTATACTTTATCCACGGATGATTGTGCTCTTAGCCAATGCGCCACTTTAGCCCCGTTTTCACAATGCCGTTGCACCCGTAAATGAAGCGTTTTAATACCTCTCAATACCAAGAACGAATCCATGGGTCCGGTAACCGCTCCACTACTGTTCTGAATACGGTAAATCTCTTTAGCTACTTTTTCATCTTTCATCACCAAAGCGCCCATCACTACATCTGAGTGGCCGCCAAGATATTTAGTTGCGGAATGCATCACGATATCAGCGCCTAAATCTAAAGGGCGTTGAAGAAAAGGGGTTGCAAACGTATTATCTACGGCTAAAAGGATATGGTTCTTTTTTGAAATCTCCGCTAAGGCTTCAATATCAATAATATTCATCATTGGGTTGGTTGGAGTTTCCGCCCAAATCAACTTAGTGTTTTCATTCACCAAAGCAGCCACCTCTTCTGGGTTAGCCATTGACGTAAAATGAAATACGATTCCATACTTCTCAAAAATAGTTTTGAAAATACGGTACGAACCGCCATATAAATCATTGGTAGAAATTACCTCATCTCCCGGATTCAACATTTTAATCACCGCATCAATAGCCGCTAACCCACTTCCAAAGCACGCACCGTAATTTCCATTTTCAATGGCGGATAGATTCTTTTCTAAGGCATCACGAGTTGGATTTAAAGTCCGCGAATATTGGTATCCTTTATGATTTCCAATCCCATCTTGAATGTAGGTAGAGGTTTGGTAAATTGGAGTCATAATAGCTCCAGTAGCTGGATCCGGCTCTAAACCACCATGAATGGCTTTGGTGGCAAATTTTGATTTTGAGGTGTTCATAACGATTGTGATTTATCGTTAACGAAAATATTCAATCTTTGGATACAATATAGTACTCTCTCAAAATAGTGTAGCCCATCTATTTTTAAAACCTATTTTCCCTTTACCCCAACAATTCCGTATGAAATAACCACTCTAAACCCAATATTCACATTGGGAGAAGTAACGCCTTTAAACTCATCTTTCCCATTGATTTGAATATTAGCTGAACTACTCAAAAAGCTCCCCCCTTTTGTTCCTGGTTTCGATTTATTTGTAGAATAGTACACCATCTCTGCCAAATTACCGCTCATGCAATATAGACCGTATCCATTAGGAGAATAAGATTGAGCTTTAGCGGTGTACATTGATCCATCTTCATCAGGACTTTCTCCTTTTGGATTGAAATTAGCTAAATAACATCCCTTTGAATTTTTTTCATACGGGCCACCCCAAGGGTATGTTGGTTTTTGTAGACCTCCTTTGGCCGCATATACCCATTCATTAATAGTAGGTAATCGCACATCGTTTATTTGCGGTTTGTGTTTCGACTTCATCACTATATTTGCTTGGCTCGTTAACCAATATGTAAATAGTTCAGCCCCTTTACGACTAATATTATTTACTGGATACTCATTATACGCAGGATGAGAAAAGTACATGTCCACCATGGGTTGGTTATATTCAGGGTAATCTCTTTCCCATAAGCTTTGATCAGGTTTTGCTTCCAAGAAATCGGACCGTTTTCCTTGTTCTAACAAGTCAAACAAAAAAGTGCGATATTGAAAGTTGGTGACCTCTGATATTTGCATGTGAAATGATCGTACAGAAACCGATTTTCCCTCCTGATCAAAAGATCCGGAGGGGATATACACGAACAATTTTTTATCTCGTTTAATTAATTGCTTCATCATTTTAGCCTTTTGCTTGGTATACATTTTCTTTTGTTCCCCGGTTAGCGTAGGGTAACGATACGGTTCATTTTTAATAGTACTATCTGTAAATCCAGCCAGCTCCTCTGTTAACCCATAGGGATCTATAGAATCTGGAACGGTGACTAGTTCAGCCAATTCTTCTTGAGAAAACTTTGGTCGAAATACTTCTGGGTTTTCAATATCCAAAAACTCAAAATCGGATTCTGTAATTTCTATTTGAGCCAGTTCATTAGAACTTAACTCCAATGCAGAAACAAGCTCTTTATCAAAATCGTGTTCTTCAGGTAAAGTAGCTGTATTGAATAAGCCGGTTAAAAAGGCAATTGATATGCCTGTTGTTACTACTGTCGCAATCATAATAGTCCATGTTTTTATAGTTAATAAATTGGACGTTTCGGTAGTAGGAATTTCCACTTGCGTTAAAAAACCACCCTTCATTTCCTCAAAACCAATTTTAGGAGTTTCTGTCCGGGCTTGGGCAAACAAATCGTTTAGTTGTTGATCTTTATCCATTTCCATATTTCACCTCCGTAGTTTTATATTCTGATTCGAACGTTAGTATTTCTTTTAATCGCATTCTACCTCTTCGCAGCCGTTGTTTAACAGCCGACTCTGAAACGTCTTGAATTTGCCTGATTTCTTTGATTGAGAATCCAGAGATTTCAAATAGAATAATGCATTCCTTTTGTTCCTCTGGTAACAAAGCCAGAGCTTGGTGAAGAAAATACACATCCGACCGCGAATCGGTTTGTGCGTTTACATCCATTACCTCCAAATGCGCATTTTTAGGCAATACATCTTCTCTCTTCTTTTTATGATTATTAGCTAATAACCGAATACTGATACCGATGAGAAACGATAGAAATTGATCCTTTTTGTGTAAGGATTCTATCTTTTGAAAAGCGACCAACAAAGACTCATTCATTAAGTCTTTATATTCCATATTTCCATACACCCGCGCTCTGCAGAAACGCTCAAACCTGTCATGAATAGGCCCGTATAGCTGTAAAAAATAGGTTTTCTTTTCTTTATTTGTCATTCGTTACTTACGTATTCGTATAGGGTTAGTGTAATGAAAGTAGAAAAAGTTACATACCGAAAAATATATTTCAATACTTTAACTAGAACAAGGCATTAGATGCCTTGTGAAGTACAAAGAAGAGTTATACATTCTTAATAAACGAATTTCCCGAGTTGATTGAATCCACCAAATCGCGGATAGACTTGGAACTATACACGCTGCACAACCCATCCCTAAATTGTTTTAAATCATTATGCAACGGGCACGGATGTTTCTCTGAACACTCCTGCAAGCCCATTCCGCAATTAGAGAAGTAATCAACCCCATCAATTACTTCTATTATTTTTATCAATTTTACTTCCTGGCATTCATCACTCAAATAAAAACCTCCTTTCGGTCCTTTTACTCCCTGAATAATTTCGATACCAGTCAATTTTTGTAAAATCTTTCCCAAGTAAGGGGTTGGTAAGTCTAGTTCCTTGGCTATTAGTTTTATTCCCACTTTGGAATCAATCGTTGCATTTTTCGCAATGAAAACGATAGATCTGATAGCATAAACACACGACTTAGATAACATGACACAAAAATACCTCTTCTTCTAAAAGAATCGCTTTTAGAAACAAAATATTGTTCTCTAAGTGTGTATGTTGAAATAAATCGTTTTGAAATTCCTCCAACTTAGCATACAACGGTTTATAGGTGTTACAAGCGCTTTCCGGTGGGGTGAAATTCGCAGTCAGAACAGCTATTTCTTTAAAAATATCACCCGCATTTTCATGCTCTTGATTCATAACCTGTATAGGACTATCCGCAAATTTATGGTCTATTTTACCCCCCTATTTTTTTAGGCTAAGTAGGTTTCTAACGAAAAAAAAGAATTACCTCTGGATGAGATTCCCCATGTACTTCTGCCACACGATTGGCGCATTGAAGCACTATTTCTACCTTCTCGCGAACAATACGTAGGGAGTGTTTTTTCTATGAGATCGGCTAAAAAAACACACATCCCAAAGAGTTAATTCGTCTTTTAAACATCACAACAACCCTATAAAACTTTGCCTATATTAAGTTACCATCAAAACCGTTACTTCTTAAACGAAATCAACTTCCGTTTCAAGTACACCCGTTGCACCCATTTCGGTAGCATTATAGCCCCAATAAAAAGGTAAGGGTAATAGGTAAACAAACGCCATAACACCGCCAAAACAATTGTTAAACCAACGGGCGTGTAATCACTCAAAAAGCTACCGAATGCTAATTCAGCCACTCCAGCACTTCCTGGGGTTGGACTAATTAACATAATTACCCACATTATTAATTGGCGTGAAAGCACCATAATATTATCGGCAAACGACAAACTCGTAAATGCCATTAAAAGGAAGTTAGCCACTAAAAATCGGGAGGTCCATGACAGTGCGGTTGCGCCAAAAGTCTGAACCCAAAATAATACGGGTTTTCCTTTCAATTCATCGCTTGTGGTAATCACTTCTTCTCCGGTTTCGGAAGCTGCTTTTTGCCACTTTTTCAAAAATGGTAATTTGAAAATCAACACCAATAAACCTTTGAACCCTTTCGGACTAATAAAAATTCCAAAAAATATAATAGAAATTAAACATACCATGAATCCATATCCCATCCAAAACACCTGCTTAATACCGAATGTGCTCCCAAAAACATCTACGGTAGGTATCGTTTCTGGAAAGAGATTTAAACCCGCGAATAAGAATAACAACGGAACCATAACCACATAGAATAGCTCATCTAAAAACGCAGTAATCATCACAATAGCTGTACTTCTGCCTACTTTGAGTCCTTCTTTACTTAAAATAAATATGGCCACACCCGAGCCACCCACCACCGAAGGAGTAATGGCAGAAGAAAACTCCCATAGCATGATGTCATCAAATATATTCCGCCAAGAAATCTTTTTATCGGATAAGGTTCGTAAACGAAACATATACCCCACGTCTCGCAAAGCGGCAAACAATAAAGCACACATCAACATCACTACTACACGGCTATTTAGCTGAATAGCTACTAATGCTTTTAAGTCTAATTCTTTGACCAACAAGTAACTCGCAATACCTACCCCAATAACTACCGGAACCGCCATTTTTTGCGGACTCAATAATTGGCGTAGCGGATGGGATTGTTTGTTATTCTTTATTTTTGTCATTCTAAAATTCACACTATGGAAAACACCGTATATTATTTGAAAACCTGCGACACCAACAAGAGAATAATGAAGGATTTAGGCCTGAATACCGGCTTTATTTTGCGTGAAATCAAAAGTAATCAAATAACCCCGAGTGAGTTAGACGAAATGAAAGATTTGGCGGGTAGTTACGCGGCTCTTTTCAGTAAAAGATCTCGTCAATTTGGAGCATTGGGTTTACAGGATAAAAGTTTGGAGGAGAAGGATTTTAAGGAACTTATTCTTAAAGAATACACTTTCTTAAAAAGACCGGTCACCATTTTTAATGATGAAATATTTATTGGAAATGCAAAAAGTGAAATAGACCGATTACGAGCTAAGCTATAGTCGGTCTATTTCACTATTTTCGATAACGTATACCTAGTGGGAAACCACGGATTTTCTAATTTTCAAAAAACCCGTGTCCAACTCCTATTCTTTATTGATTCAACACCACTCTAGAAACCATGACTTGCTGAATTTCAACGGGTTGTCCTTTAGGTTGGTCCCCTATTCTTTTATATGTTTTCGTACAATTGTAAGAAACTCCTGTAAATTCAAAATCCAGTTCAAACCTCATATTTTCTAAATCTTCATTATTTAAAATAGAATCAGGAACTCCACCGCCAACCTCAATTATAAAATCAAAATACTCGCTTGTTGGACGAATAAAATATCCTTGACAATCTCCTTGATCAGAATCTAATACGTGGTAAATTTCTACCTTGACCGCATCATGCTGTTCTCCTTTCATGGATTTATAGTAATCGGTTCTTGGGTCATCTTGGGTGTTACTTTCTTTTTGACAGCTTCCTAATACTAGAAGAACAAAAATTGGTGCTAAAATGTATGCTAATTTTTTCATGGCTTTCGGTTTTAAATTCAAAACAAAACTACACCATGAAATACATTTAACCAAAAATATAAAGTATCAACTACCTGATTATCAGTATATTGATATGTGAGTTGCATTTCACAAAAACCAACCAGCCAAACTTTCAACCGTTCAACCTAAAAAAATACCGTAAATTGAAGAGTTCTGTAATTCATGAAATTTGTTGAATTTGTCAGGCACAAAAACTAGACTTTAGAGCCTACAATCTTAGGACATTTCTTACACGAAGAAAAAGAAATCACTTCAATAAGGAGTACCCAAGCAGTATTGAACCACCTAATTAGGGCACATTACATCATTTCCCAAAACCTCTATTCCAGTACCTACAGACAAATTAATATTTGAAAATGCAAGACCATGAGTGCTATTAAATCTAACGTACATTCTTCTATTGTAACCCTATTTACCCCACACCTAAACATTTCATATAAAAAAACCAATTCCGCATATATATCTCCTTATCCTATGCGAAAAACACATAGATACAAGCAAATGCTACTTTTCCTGAAATTACAGGATGGCGAAACCCAAGGGAAATGGTATTTTTGCAATCAATAAATTAAGTAATCAGCAATGTCGCAATTATCAGAACAGGAAGTCGTTCGTAGAGAAGCTATGAACAAACTTCGGGATTTGGGAATCGATCCCTATCCAGCAGCAGAGTATGTATCCACTCATTACTCTGAAACGGCTAAGACAATTTTTGAAAAACAAGGAGAGCTAAAAGAAATCTCATTATCTGGTCGTATCATGGCCAAACGGATAATGGGTAAAGCCTCATTTGCTGAGCTTAAGGATAAAGAAGGAAGAATTCAACTGTATTTTAACAGAGATGAAATTTGCCCTACAGATGATAAAACCATGTATAATGTAGTTTTCAAAAAGCTATTAGATATAGGTGATTTTATTGGTGTTACCGGATATGTATTCCGTACCCAAGTAGGTGAAATATCGGTCCATGTAACCGGGTTTACGGTATTAAGTAAGTCTTTACGCCCCTTACCTGTGGTTAAAACAGATGCTGATGGAACGGTACATGATGCATTTACTGATCCTGAGCAGCGTTACCGTCAGCGTTATGTTGATTTAATTGTAAACGATGAAGTAAAGCAAACCTTTATTACGCGGACAAAAATTATGAACGCGATGCGTGAATTTTTTAACGCTAAGGATTATCTAGAAGTAGAAACTCCAATTTTACAACCTATTCCTGGTGGAGCAGCAGCACGTCCATTTGTAACACACCACAATGCGCTTAATATGCCGTTGTACTTGCGTATTGCAAATGAGCTCTATTTAAAACGATTGATTGTAGGTGGTTTTGATGGGGTGTATGAATTTGCGAAAGATTTTCGTAATGAAGGTATGGATAGAACCCACAACCCAGAATTTACGGTCATGGAAATCTATGTAGCCTACAAAGATTACCATTGGATGATGACGTTTACCGAGAACATGTTGGAGCATGTTGCCAAAGCCACTAACAACGGAGGTACACGTGTAAAATTAGGAGATATGGATATTGACTTTGCAGGTCCATATCCAAAGATTCCGATTTTAGATGCCATTAAAGCGCATACCGGTTACGACTTAAATGGAAAGACCGAGAAAGAGATTTACAGTGTTGCCAAAGACTTGGGAATTGACGTAGATGAAACCATGGGTAAAGGGAAATTGATTGATGAGATTTTTGGAGAGAAATGTGAAAAGAATTTCATTCAACCCACTTTCATTACAGATTACCCGATAGAGATGTCGCCATTATGTAAAAAACACAGAGACAACCCAGAATTAACCGAACGTTTTGAGTTAATGATTAATGGGAAGGAAGTAGCTAATGCCTACACCGAGTTAAATGACCCTATTGATCAAAGAGAACGTTTTGAGTCTCAGTTATCTTTAAGTGCAAAAGGAGATGATGAAGCTATGTTTATTGATGACGATTTTATTAGAGCATTAGAATACGGAATGCCGCCTACATCTGGAATGGGCATCGGGATTGATCGGTTAACGATGTTGTTAACTAACCAGACTTCCATTCAAGAAGTATTGTTTTTTCCACAAATGAAACCAGAACGCCAACTAGTTCTTCCGAAAGCAGCAGATTTTGTGGCTATCGGAATTTCAGAAGAATGGGCCGAACAAATTGTGACGTTAGGCTTTAAAACCGTAGCAGAATTTAAAGAAACCAAAGCCACCAAATTGCATCAGCAATTAAATGGTTTACGGAAGAAGAATAAATTAGACATCCCCTCACTACAATTAAGTGATGTGGAAGGATGGGTGAAATAGCACCTCTAATAAGACCAAAAAAAAGCCGCACTGAAAAGTTCGGCTTTTTTTATGCTATTTCCTTTCTAATGTACTCTTCCCATAGCTTGAGCCCCTTCGGTATAATCGGGTTTTAACTCCATAGTTTTTTCAAAATCCATTTTAGCTTGGGTCACTGCGCCACTTCTTTCAAAAGCTAGGCCGCGGTTATAATACCCTTTGTAGTTATAGGGATTTAACGCAATTACTTTATCGTAGTACTTTATCGCACTAT
>JBLFZF010000072.1:0-14002 GCA_047610145.1 Salibacteraceae bacterium
TTTTTAACCCTTCTACTGCAGGCCTTGGAACTCACTGGGTATATTATTCGTATACAGACCCACTAACGTCTTGTTCAGGTATTGATTCTGCTTCTGTTAATGTGGTAAACAACATACAATCCACCATTTCAGATACGACAGTTTGTGAGAATCAAGTATCATTTATACTTTCTTCAGGGTCTCCAAGTGGAGGTATTTATTCGGGTATTGGAATAGTGGCAAATACATTTGATCCGGCTATTGCTGGTGTAGGTGTCTATACAATCACGTATACAAATGTAGTAAACTCATGTGCTATTTCTGGAACGGCTGTATTCACTGTAGATCCTCTGCCATCGGTTATTTTAGCTCCGTTTAACTCTATTTGTTTGACAGGTGGGTCAGTCACCTTGTCCGGTGGTTTGCCTTTAGGGGGTGTTTATTCTGGGGTTGGAATTACTAATAACATATTAGACCCTGCTGTAAACGGAACAGGCACTATGACGATTACCTATAGCTATACACAAAATGGATGTTCAAATTCAGCTACACAGTTAATCGATATTGATGCGGGATCACCAGGAATCACTAATATTCGAAACTCATATTGTGTAAATGAAAATAGTGTACCCTTTTTAGGTAGTCCTTCTGGCGGCACCTATTCAGGTAGCGGAATTATTGATAGTATTTTCGACCCTAATCAAGCGGGTGTTGGGATTCATGCTATTACATATACCACCACGGGTGCTTGCGCAGGAACGACTTCCTATAGTGTTCAGGTAAATCCAAAACCAACTGTGGGGGCTGTTTCAGGACCACTAATCTCTTCACAAAACAGCGTAGCGAGTTATACGGTAAACCCTCAAAATGGCGCGTACTATAACTGGTCGATTACGGGAGGTTCTATGGTAACGAACTCCAATAATCAAATTACAGTAAATTGGGATAGTAACTCAGTAGGACTTTTACAGGTGGTTATTTATGATCCAAATGGGTGTTCGGATACCGCTAAGGTGACAGTTGAATTATGGCCAGTAGGTGTGGCAGATGTATGGAGTGAATCAGGTATTCAATTATATCCTAACCCGGTACAGGAGTATATTAACTTTAAGGGTCTTTTAAAAACGCAAAGCAGTGTAGAATTACAGATTTTTGATATTACAGGTCAGCAAGTATGGTATCAAGAACTAGAAGTTTCAAATGGAGAAAGCCATTGGAAAGTAGCAGTGAACTCTTGGTCTTCTGGGAGTTACTTTTATGTGCTTAAAACGGAAAGTGAGATTATTCAAAAAGGAGAGTTTATCAAACAATAAAATTTAAGAATTAACAATTTTAATCACTCTTTAGATGTATTATTTTTGTGAACATAAAGAGAACTTATGCGTACGTTAATCAAGAATGCCCAAATTGTAAATGAAGGCGAAATTTTTAATGGGTTTGTGCTTATTGAAGATGAAATAATAAGAAAAGTAGGTAAAGGAGTAGTGGAGCTCCCAACTGCTGATACAGAAATAGATGCGGAAGGCAAGTTTTTAATCCCAGGATTGATTGATGATCAAGTTCATTTCAGAGAACCAGGTTTAACCCACAAGGGAGATATTAAATCAGAATCTACCGCAGCTGTAGCGGGAGGTATTACTAGTTTCATGGAAATGCCTAATACGGTTCCACAAGCTGTTACTATTGAAGAATTAGAAAAGAAATATGTGATTGGAGCGAATACTTCTCTAGGGAACTATTCTTTTTATCTTGGCGTGACCAACAGTAATATCAATGAGATACGGAAAATTGATCCTTCCAAAATATGTGGGGTGAAAATTTTCATGGGTTCTTCTACAGGTGACATGGTGGTGGATAATGATAATTCATTAGATAATGTATTTCGTGATTCGCCTGTTTTAATTGCTACCCACTGTGAAGATGATGACATCATTAAAGAAAACCAAGCCAAGTATTTAGCAAAATACGGAGAAGATATTCCGTACCGTCATCACGCAGATATTCGAAGTCACGAAGCGTGTTATAAATCATCAAGTAAGGCGGTGAGACTGGCAAAAAACAACGGTTCACAATTGCATATTATGCACTTGTCTACTAAAAAGGAATTAGAGTTAATTGCCCAAGGAAAAATGTTGGATAAAAGAATCACTGCGGAAGCGTGTGTTCATCACCTATGGTTTAATAAAGAAGATTACGAGACAAAAGGGGCATTTATTAAATGGAACCCTGCGGTGAAAGATGAAGAAGATCGATTAGCATTATTGGAGGCATTAAATAATGATACATTAGATATTATTGCTACGGATCATGCGCCTCATTCTTTAGAAGAAAAAACAGGGATTTATACAAAAACTCCGTCAGGAGGTCCTCTAGTACAGCATTCATTAACCGCTTTAATGGAGTTTCATTTAGATAATGTACTACCGATCACTAAAATGGTAGAGAAAGCGTGTCATAACCCCGCAAAATTATTTTGTGTAGAAAAAAGAGGCTTCATCCGAGAGGGGTATTTCGCTGATTTAGTTTTGGTGAATCCAGATAGTCCTTGGACAGTGGATAAATCCAATATTTTATACAAGTGTGGTTGGTCTCCTTTTGAAGGGTATACATTTAGAACACAAGTGGAAAAAACATTTGTTAACGGACATTTAGCGTATAACAACGGAGTGATTGATGCAACAAAGCAAGGTCAGAGATTAACTTTTGCACGTTAAAATGAAAAATATTTTCAAAAGTATCCTTTGGTCTGTAATTGTTCTGCTATTTGGGAGTTGTATGCCTGAAACAGAAGTGAAGCCCGTTGATTTAATTGAGCAGGAACAAATGGTTTTGGTATTAAAAGACATTTGTAAAGTGGAGGCTCGTTTCCAAAGAAGACTGAGTTTACATGGTAAAAGCAACTCTGATTTGGTTTTTGAAAATTATAAGCTTGTTTTTGAGGCGCATAATTTGGACATGGATCGTTTTAAAACTTCCTACGCTTATTACCAAGATTCTCCGGACGTAATGCAACAGCTTTATGACTCCGTCATTGTGGTATTAACCAAAGAGCAGAGTGAATTAGAAGCAAAGAAAATTGAAGTAGTTAAGAAGTAATTATGGCAAGTATAGAAAATTTCATTCCGCTAAATCCCATTACGTATAGTAATCAAGAAATGGAAGCGCGAAGTTATGCCTACTATAAGCAAATGGATGCTCGAAGATCTATTCGCGAGTTTTCTAGTCAATCATTTCCCATATCTATTTTAGAAAACATCATAAAAACTGCTTCTACAGCTCCCTCTGGGGCACATAAGCAACCCTGGACGTTTTGTATTGTATCAAATGCAGCGTTTAAGAAAAAAATAAGAGAAGCAGCAGAAGTAGAAGAATATGAAAACTATACCCGTAGGATGAGTGATACGTGGTTACAAGACCTAAAGGCATTTGGTACCGATCATATTAAGCCATTTATAGAAACGGCTCCGTACCTAATTGTAGTGATGAAGCACTCTTATGAAATAGGAGAAGACAACGAGAAGCTCAATAATTACTATGTAAATGAATCGGTAGGAATAGCCGTTGGTTTTTTAATCTCCGCTATTCATAATGCGGGCTTATTTGCCCTAACTCATACCCCAAGTCCGATGAGGTTTCTGAAAAAGATTCTGAAAAGACCTGAAAATGAACAACCGTACCTACTAATACCGGTGGGCTTACCCGTTGATAACGTGGAGGTTCCGGATATAAAACGAAAAGGTTTAGGGGAGATAAGTGAGTGTTATTGAAACAGTTTGCAAAACTTGTGTAACACACCTCTTTTATTTTTCTTTGCCCCGATTATAAATTAACATTAAATATCTTACAGAGATGTCAGAAGTTAAAGAAAAAGTAATAGCTATTATCGTTGACAAATTAGGAGTTGACGAAAGTGAAGTTTCATTAGAATCTTCTTTCACTAACGATCTAGGAGCAGATTCTCTAGACACAGTTGAATTAATTATGGAATTTGAAAAAGAATTTGATATCGCTATCCCAGACGATCAAGCAGAGAATATTGCTACCGTTGGAGATGCTGTAACTTACATTACAAGTAACAAATAATTTTTAAATTTAAATCCCTGTTGAAATGGAGTTAAAACGAGTAGTTGTAACTGGACTAGGGGCTATCACCCCAATTGGTAATAATGTTCCTGAATTTTGGGAGTCTTTAATTGCTGGTAAAAGTGGTGGTGCTTTAATCACCCATTTTAATACGGAACACTTCAAAACGAAGTTTGCATGTGAGGTTAAAAACTTTGATGTAAATGGATATTTTGAAAGAAGAGAGGGTAGACGTATGGACAAGTACGCCAAATTCGCTCACATCTCTTCAGATGAAGCCATTAAAGATGCAAATTTAGACCCAGAGAAACTCGATTTAGATCGAGTTGGGGTCATCTTTGCCTCTGGTATTGGTGGAATCACAACCTACCAGGAAGAAGTTATAGGACTGGCGAAGTCCAATATGATTCCTAAACTCAATCCTTTCTTTATCCCAAAAATGATCGCAGACATTGCGGCAGGTTTAATTTCCATCAAGTATGGATTTAGAGGGGCTAATTACGCCACTGTTTCGGCATGTGCTTCTTCTACTCATGCCATGATTGATGCTTTTAATCTAATCCGTTTAGGAAAGCAAGATGTGATAATTACAGGTGGAGCGGAAGCAGCTATTACCGAATCAGGGATAGGTGGCTTTAATGCCATGCAAGCACTTTCAACTAGAAATGATTCTCCAGAAACTGCTTCTCGTCCGTTTGATGCGGAACGTGAAGGCTTTGTGATGGGAGAAGGTTCTGGGGCCGTTATTTTAGAAGATTTAGATCATGCTTTAGCACGTGGAGCAAGAATTTATGCGGAAATTATTGGTGGGGGTATGACCGCTGATGCCCACCATATTACGGCTCCGCATCCAGAAGGATTGGGTGCTATTAATGTGATGAAACAGACCATGGATGATTTCAATGACATCGTTCCTACGGATGTAGATTATATAAATGTACACGGTACGTCAACTCCATTAGGTGATATTGCAGAAACAAAAGCTATTAAAGCTGTGTTTGGTGAGCATGCATTTAAGTTAAATATTAGTTCTACTAAATCTATGACAGGTCACCTTTTAGGTGCAGCAGGAGCGGTAGAATCTATAGCAACTATTTTGGCAGTTCAAAATGATATTATTCCTCCAACAATTAACCACTTTACGGATGATGAGAATATTGATTCTCGTTTAAACCTTACTTTTGGTAAAGCGGTAAAAAAACAAGTGAATGCGGCATTAAGCAATACGTTTGGTTTTGGTGGACATAATGCATCTGTACTTTTCAGAAAATACAAAGGTTAATAGGTGTTTAGCTTCTTAAAATGGGGGATGTCTCCAGTTGAGAAGAAAAACCCGCATTTAACAATCCTATTTAAATCTATTGGTATAACCACCAATAGACCAGAATTGTATTTGCAAGCATTAAGGCATAAGTCGTTGTATGAAAGTGCCTATCAAAACAATGAGCGATTAGAGTTTTTAGGAGATTCTATTTTAGACTCGGTAGTAGCAGAAATTTTGTTTGCTAAATTCCCTCAAGGTAAAGAAGGGTTTTTAACCCAAATTAGATCTAGAATTGTGAGTCGAACGAGCCTAAATAAATTAGGTTTTGCCTTAGGTTTAGATAAGTTGATTGAGGCACAAATGAGCCGTGATGTAAAGGAAACTTCCTTAAGTGGCAATGCAATGGAAGCTATAATTGGCGCCATTTACATCGATAAAGGATTTAAATTCACAAATCAGTTCATCCGCAAAAAACTAATTGAGCCTCATATTCATTTTGATACAGTTCTTACCCATGAGTCTGATCCCAAAAGTAGAGTCATAGAAATTGGGCAGAAACAGAAAGTAAGAGTAGATTTTCAAACCGCTCTGTATCAAAAGGAAGAGCCCCAATCGTTTCAAAGTAAAGTAATGTTTGACGGACAGGAGATTTCAAAAGCGTTAGGTTTATCTAAGAAAAAAGCAGAGCAAAAAGCCGCTGCCGATGCCTTGAAGAAGCTCCAAGAAAAGTAGATCTACTTTTTTAACAATTAGCCCTTGATTGCTTAATGATTTTAAAATAGACTGCCCCAACTTATTCCGTATTTTAGCTGGATAATATTTGGGAAGTTTATGGCTCTAAAACGGCTGAAAATCAATAATGAAACGGATGCTTTTGTTCTGGCGATTAGTTGCCATCAAAAAAGTATAAAATTAGCGTGGGAAATAAATCGGGCTATAAATTGCGACTTAAGATCGTCTGATATCTATGAAAACAATATTTATTTTGTACATAGTGTAGAAGGGTTTCCTTATTTTAATTGGACGAACCCGGATAACCGATTTACCATTCATTTGATTGGGAACAGAAGTGAAACGTCACTGTTAGTGCCTCATCAGAAGCAAATTGATTACTACTTTGTGATGACCGGCTTTTATGAAGAACTAGATTTTGAAGAGGGAGTTAAAAAAATTAAACAAATTCCAAGTGTGCTTACCGCATTTCCAGTAGTACTGGATAAAATTAAACAATGAAAGTATTTAAAAGAACAAAAATAGTGGCCACTTTAGGTCCTGCTACTTCCTCAAGAGAAACGTTAAAGCAAATGATCTTGGAAGGGGTGAATGTGTGTCGTATTAATTTTTCTCATGCTGTTCATAAAGATTTGGTGCACACCATTGCAACAATTAGAGAGATTGACCGAGAATTAAATACGCATACAGGCATTTTAGGTGACTTACAAGGGCCTAAAATTAGAATTGGAAATTTGTATGCCGAGCCTATAATGGTAGAAAAAGGCCATCAAATGGTATTTACTTCAAAACCATATTTAGGCGATAAAGATCGAGTTCATATAAATTATGAGTCGTTTGCTAGGGATGTTGCAGTAGATGATAAGATATTAGTGGATGATGGAAAGTTAGTTTTCAAAGTAGTCAAAACTAATAAGAAAGATGAGGTAGTTTTAGAAGTCGTTTATGGAGGGCCATTAAACTCAAGAAAGGGAGTAAACTTACCAGATACTAAAATTTCTATGCCTTGTTTAACCGAAAAGGATTTGAAAGATTTGGACTTTGCTTTGAGTCAGAATATTCACTGGATCGGGTTGTCGTTTGTGAGGGAAGCAGATGATATTCACCAGTTAAGAGCAATCATAGAAAAAAATGAAAAGGATTGTCGGATTATAGCGAAAATTGAGAAGCCAGAAGCTGTTCAAAATCTAGATGATATTATTGAAGCTACAGATGGTGTCATGGTAGCCCGAGGTGACTTAGGTGTTGAAATTCCATTGGAAGAAGTGCCTTTATTGCAAAAGGAAATTGTGCTCAAATGTCAGAAAATGGCTAAGCCAGTGATCATTGCTACTCAGATGATGGAGTCTATGATAGATAACATTACGCCATCAAGAGCTGAGGTTAATGACGTGGCAAATGCCGTTATGGACGGAGCCGATGCGGTCATGTTAAGTGGTGAAACTTCTGTGGGTATTCATCCCGTAGAGGTAATTAAGGTAATGGCTAGAATTGTAAAGCAAACAGAAACATTTGATGGTATCTATAATGCCCAATTTCAACCCTTAATTAATACACAAAGATTTGTCTCGGATAACATTTGTTTTGCAGCGTTAGATTTAGCAGAGAAAGTGGCAGCGAAAGCAATTGTTACGCTTACTTTTTCCGGGTATACAACATTGAAGGTGGCCAGTTTTAGGCCTAAATCAGGAGTTTACGTATTTACAGGTAATCGTAGGTTGTTGAAAATGATGAGTTTAGTCTGGGGTACACGTACTTTCTTTTACGATAAGTTTACGAGTACGGATGAAACAATTGAAGACATAAAAGAAATTTTACGTGAATCAGAGTTTCTAGAGGAAGATGATTTAATTGTAAATATTGCGAGTATGCCTATTAAAAGTAAAGGCAGTAGTAATATGATTAGACTGAGTCATATATAGAATTACAAAAACTAAAATACCCGCTTTTGCATTGCAGAAGCGGGTATTTTTTTGGCATAAATACTTTAATTCTTTGTTCTTGAAAGCGGGCCTGTTTGCCCCTGAATATTTGATCCGAATCGGTTCTTTTTCCTGCTGCTAATTGCTGTTCTGTTTTTTGGTGTTTGTGGTCTGTAAATAATTAGAGTATGTTATTAGGTATGGGTAATCAGGTAGATAAGAAAAGTGATTGGAAGAACATCCTTATTTCCAAATGGGTGGTTTTTTCACCCATGTATGGATGAATAAATTAGTCGGTTTAAAGTCATATTAAACAGCGTAAAAAATAATGTCATATCCTAATATAGTAAATTTGCAAAAAACTTTTTAGTCATGGCAAAATCCATTTATATTTCTTCCTCGGAGCCATATTCGGGAAAGACGCTAATCGCCCTTGGTTGTTTTGAAGTAGCCCTTCGACACAGTAAAAAAGTGGCGCTTTTTAAACCGGTTGTACGGGATAAAGAAACAGGACATAAGGATCGCAATATTGAACTAATTCTTAACCATCATAAATTAGAGCAAGATTACGATAGCACCTATGCGATGCAGCGTGGAGAAGCCTTAGATTTATTAGCACATGATAAATTTGACACCTTTATTGAAAGAGTCATTAACAAGTATAAGGAGTTAGAAGAGAACTATGATTTTGTTATTTGTGAGGGCACCGATTATATTGGAGAAGGCTCTGAATTTGAGCTAGATTTAAATGCCTTAATTGCCAAAAACTTAGGTATCCCGGTTCTTATTTTGGGGCAAGGGTTAGGTAGAGATATTGATGATGTTTTAAACCCTATTCAATGGGCTATTCAAAGTTATCAGGATCATAATTGTAAAATTTTAGGTACCATAATTAATAAGGTTCAGCCAGAAGGTAGAGAGAAGTTGTTACTTAAATTAGGTAAAGAGCTTTCAGAATCAGCTGGAGTTATTTCTGCTATTCCCGCAGAAAAGATTTTAAGCAGTCCAACGGTAGGTGAGGTTGCTAAACAACTTAAGGCCAAGGTTCTTTTTGGAAAGGAGCATCTAGATAATTTAGTATACGATTTTCAAACGGTGGCCATGGGATTAGAGAATTACTTTAAATTCATGACGGAAAAAAGTTTGGCAATAACGCCAGGGGATAGAACTGATATTTTAATGGGAGCTTTGCAAGCCAGTATGTCTAGCAAACGTCCCAATATTTCAGGAATTATATTAACTGGAGGGCTCCTGCCCTCAGAAGAAACCTTAGAAATTATAGGGGGTCTGCCCAATACAATTCCCGTATTAGCGGTACCTGATTTCACCTTTCAAACCTCCGTTGCTGTAGAGAAGGTAACGCCCGGAATGACGGTAAATAGCCATCAAAAAATAGCATTAAGTCTCGCCTTATTTGATGCGCATGTAGAGTCTGAAAAATTCTTTAAAAAGCTGATTGATATATCTGATGCGGGGATGACTCCAAAAATGTTTTTATATCATTTACGTAAAACTGCGAAGCAAAATAGACGAAAAATTGTATTGCCTGAAGGGGAGGATGTGCGTGTCTTGAAAGCTATAGAAGTATTACAAAATCAGAATTTGGTGGATTTAGTAGTTTTAGGAAAACCAGAATTGATACGTAGTTTGGCAAAACTAAATGGGGTGGAAATTGATTTTGATAACATGGAGATTATTGATCCGCAAACGTCTGCCTTACGAATGAAATACGCTTCCGAATTCTTTGAATTGAGAAAACATAAAGGGATTACTATGGAAGCTGCTTTAGATTTGCTGACCGATGTTTCTTACTTTGGAACAATGATGGTGCAAAATAATGATGCCCACGGAATGGTTTCAGGAGCAGCGCATACGACCCAACATACCATTAGACCTGCACTACAAATAATAAAAACAGCAGACGGGGCCAATACCGTGTCATCGGTCTTTTTTATGTTATTAGAAGACCGAGTTGTGGCCTATGGTGATTGTGCTATAAACCCAGATCCGAATGCACAGCAACTGGCCGAGATTGCTATTTCTTCGGCAGATACTGCTAAAAAGTTTGGTATCGACCCTAAGGTAGCCATGTTATCTTATTCATCGGGTTCTTCTGGAAAAGGAGCAGATGTAGAGAAAGTACGGGAAGCCACTAAAATCGTGAAAAGCCTTAGGCCAGATATATTAGTGGAAGGCCCTATTCAATATGACGCGGCAGTAGATATTGAGATTGGACAAAAAAAACTACCTGGTTCGTTAGTCGCGGGTCAAGCAACGGTGCTCATTTTTCCTGATTTAAATACTGGAAACAATACCTATAAAGCGGTTCAACGAGAAACAGGTGCATTAGCTGTAGGTCCCGTTTTACAGGGGTTGCGTAAACCAGTTAACGATTTAAGCAGGGGGTGTTTGGTAGACGATATTGTAAATACGGTGACTATTACAGCCATTCAATCCATGGGTTAAACTTAAAAATCATGAAAACATTAGTTATTAATACAGGGAGTTCGTCTATAAAATTCGCGTTGTTTCAAATGCCTAGTGGTCAAGAATTGGCATCGGGCTTAGTAGAGCAAATAGGCGAAAAACTAGGCGCTATATCCATGAAAACAAGCAGAGATGAATTTCGTGAAAGTGTAGCTATACCTTCCCATAAAGAAGGATTGAAGTTAGTTTCTAGTTGGTTATTAGATCCTAAATATGCTCTAATTGAATTGGTTTCAGAAGTCAAAGCCATTGGTCATCGTGTGGTGCATGGTGGAGAGGCTTTTCAAAAAACTATCCTTATTGATCAAAAGGTAAAACAAACGATTAAAGAACTATTTGGTTTAGCTCCTTTACATAATCCTGCCAATTATGAGGGTATTGAAGTGGCTGAATTAGTGTTTCCAGGAGCACAACAAGTAGCGGTTTTTGATACTGCTTTTCATCATACATTACCTCCAAGAGCCTACAGATATGCGGTACCCAATTATTTATATACTGATTACGGTATAAGAGTGTATGGTTTTCATGGTACTTCTCATCGCTACGTTGCAAAAGTGTCAGCAGTGTTTTTAGGAGTGCCACCAAAGAATGCCAATATGATTACGATACACCTAGGAAATGGCGCAAGTATGACTGCTATTAAAAAGGGAAAATCTATTGATACTTCTCTAGGAATGACTCCGTTGTCTGGTTTAGTGATGGGTACACGTGTGGGTGATATTGATCCAGGTGTTATTTTCTTTTTAGAAGAGGAAAAGGGATATTCCATAGAAAAGGTTAAAGCACTTTTGAATAAAGAGAGCGGAATGAAGGGTTTAGCGAATAATAATGACCTTCGAGAGATTATAGAACGGGCCAATAATAATGAGCAAGAAGCCGTGTTAGCCTTAGATATTTATTGCTATCGGATTAAAAAATATATTGGCGCTTATATTGCGGCAATTGGTCCTATTGATGCTATTGTGTTTACTGCAGGTGTAGGTGAAAACAGTAGTTTAATTCGTCAAATGGTATGTGATCAAATGACTCATTTAGGTCTAAACTTAGATCCAGAAAAGAACAATACTCGGGCGGAGGGAATACGAGAAATAAACACGAAAAATTCACCAGTAAAAATTTTAGTAACCCCAACAAATGAAGAGTTAGAGATCGCAAATCAAACCTATGAGCTTTTAAAATAATGAAAAAAAGAGATATTACTTCTAGAGACGATGTTGTTTTAATGGTAAATACCTTTTATGCACATGTCCAAAAAAATAAAGAATTAGACCATATGTTTAATAGCGTAGCTAATTTAGATTGGGATAAACATTTGCCAATTATGTATGATTTTTGGGAAACAATTATCTTTAAAAACGCCATTTATAATGGTAACCCGATGCGTGTTCATAAGCAGTTGCATGGTCTTCAAAGGCTAACACCATCCATGTTCAAATCGTGGTTAGATATTTTCAATAGAAACATGGATGCTCTTTTTCTAGGGGATAATGCCAGAGAAGCTAAAGTTAGAGCGTTGAGTATAGCCACCATGATTCAAATGAAAACAGTATATGCTAAGGAATAGCCTTGGTTTTTTTTCTATTTTTATTTCGTGTACTTCGGTTAATCGTACACGTCTAAATTAGCCCGTATTACTGCGTTTTTAGTAAGCTTTGACTCAAGAGATTTATGTAAATTCGCGGGTTAAATTATTCGCGATACCATCGAAATTGATCAGCTATGAAAATTAATAAAAAAGCAGCATTAAGGTACCACTCTGAGGGACGTCCAGGGAAAATTGCAGTCGTTCCTACAAAGCCCTATAGCACACAAGCTGATTTGTCGTTAGCCTATTCGCCAGGAGTGGCTGAACCATGTAAAGAAATCGCGGCAAATAAATCTGATGTTTACAAGTATACGGCTAAAGGAAATCTAGTGGCGGTTATTTCTAACGGTACAGCAGTACTCGGTTTAGGTGATATTGGTCCAGAAGCTTCTAAGCCAGTAATGGAAGGGAAAGGTTTACTATTCAAAATTTTCGCAGATATAGATGTATTTGATATTGAGGTAGATACTAAGAATATTGATGAGTTTGTAAGAACTGTAAAAAATATAGCTCCTACTTTTGGGGGTATTAATCTAGAAGATATAAAGGCTCCAGAAGCTTTTGAAATTGAAGAAAGATTGAAAGCGGAGTTAAATATTCCGGTAATGCACGATGACCAGCATGGTACGGCTATTATTTCTTCAGCGGCTTTAATTAATGCCCTTGAACTTGCTGATAAAGAAATTGAAAAAGTAAAAATTGTAGTAAACGGAGCAGGTGCAGCCGCAATTATGTGTGCCAGGTTGTACGTTAAACTAGGAGCGAAGCTGGATAATATCTACATGCTCGATTCTAAAGGTGTCATCAATACAATGAGAGGCGAGTTGCCTCCATCTAAAGAAACTTTTAGACGGGATACCAAAATAGCAACGCTGGCCGAGGCAATAAAGGGAGCCGATGTTTTCTTAGGTTTGTCTAAAGGAAATGTGTTATCTATAGAAATGGTTCAGTCGATGGCTAAGAATCCTATTGTTTTTGCATTAGCAAATCCAATAGCAGAGATTTCTTATGCCGATGGTATTGCCTCTCGCGATGATATTATCATGGCAACTGGTAGAAGTGATGCTCCCAATCAAGTGAATAATGTACTTGGATTCCCGTATATTTTCAGAGGTGCGTTGGATGTAAGAGCCACCACCATTAACGAAGAAATGAAATTGGCTGCTGTTATGGCTCTTGCCGAATTAGCAAAAGAACCCGTTCCTGAAGAAGTAGTGGAAGCTTACAATGAAACGAATCTTACTTTTTCTAAAGATTATATAATTCCTAAACCACTCGACTTTAGATTAATAACTAAAATTGCACCTGCAGTGGCAAAAGCGGCTATGGATTCAGGAGTCGCACTAGAACCTATTGAAGATTTCGTTGCGTATAATAGAGAGTTACGTAAGAGATTAGGTTTAGAGAATACCCTGATGAAAGGGTTAGAGATTAGGGCTAAAAAAGATCCACAGCGAATAGTATTTGCAGAAGCACACAATTTTAAAGTATTAAAAGCAGCTCAGGCGGTTGTAGAAATGGGAATTGCTAAGCCTATTTTATTAGGCGTAGAAAAACGAATCCTTGAAATAGCCGAGGAGTATGCCTTAGATATATCGGATTGCGAAATTTTGGATGCGCGTGGGGAAGATTCGGCTGAAATGAGAGCCAGCTTTGGTAAAGTGTTTTTTGAAAAAAGAAAACGAAAAGGGTTAACCTTATCTGAAGCAACCAAACTCATGCGAGAACGAAATTATTTTGCAGCTGGGATGTTGGAGGCCGGAATGGCTGATGCAGCAATTTCGGGGTTAACCCGAAATTATCCGGATACTATTCGTCCTGCGCTGCAAGTGGTAGGTACAGATAAAGATGCGTTACGATTAGTAGGTATGTATGTGGTTATTACCAAGACTGGTCCACTATTCTTTGCGGATACAACCATTAATTTAAACCCAACAGCGGAAGAACTGG
>JBLFZF010000073.1:0-13958 GCA_047610145.1 Salibacteraceae bacterium
TCCACATAACCACACGATGCCATTCTGTATTAGAAATCTTATCTCCCGTATTTTTATCTGTATATGACTCCGTAGTAGCTACTGAAATACGCGCTAAATTAACTCCACCTTCTAACGCACGAACTTCTGGATCACTCCCCAAATGTCCTATAAGAATTACTTTATTTACTGATCCTGCCATACCATTTATTTTACGACAAAAATACCATTATTCAACACTATTAAAAAGACTTGTAAATTCTAAAGATAAAAATAGTTGTTCGATGGATTTAGGCACAGGAAAATCAGTTAGTTCATCATACCGTATCCAATCAAAATCACGGGCATCCAATTGTGTTGGCAACTCACTGAACATCCAAAACTTCAACCAAATACGTTGATGAGAAAGAACTCTTTTAGCTGCGTACAGCAAATAATCTTTTTCCGGATTATTTAAAAAACTAGAACTTTGCTCCTGCTCTGTCTCTACTAGTGGGGGTTGGTAGAGTCCTTGCCAAACATCACCTTCGGGACGTTTTTGTAGGTAAATAGCGTCATCTTTACGAATAACCAAGTAATTAAAATACCGATCTCTGACTTTAATTTTTTTATCCTTCCTTGGCAACACATCTATTTTATCATTTTTAAATGCCCAACAATACTGATTAAAAATACATTCCTCACAATGTGGCTTTTTGGGAGTGCATACCCCTGATCCAAAATCCATCAAGGCTTGATTAAAATCACCCGGTCTAACCGCATCAATTTGCTCCGTTGCAATTTGCTGCACCAGCTTACCACCAATGGTAGAATTCACGGCATCTTCAATACCATAAACCCGCGCAATAACACGCTGCACATTTCCATCTACCGCAGCCACCACTTCATTGTAACAAACGGAAGCCACTTCGGCCGCTATGTATGGACCAACGCCCTTTAACTTCAATAATCCCGAATAAGAATTGGGCATAATTCCGTTTAATTCGTTCATCACATATTTAGCAGAAAACTGTAAATTCCTTGCCCGAGAATAATACCCTAAACCTTGCCATTTCTTCAAAACGACTTCTTCATTCGCACTAGCCAAAGCCTCAATAGTTGGGAATTCTTCCATGAAAGAAATAAAATAAGGCATACCTTGACTAATTCTAGTCTGTTGAAAGATAACCTCTGTCACCCATATAACATACGGATTATCAATACCTCTCCAAGGTAATTCACGCTTATTTTTATCGTACCATTGTAATATTAATAGAGAAAATTTCATAAAAGCTAAAATATACTTAAAATCGAGTTTGTAATCAAAATAAACGAGTATCTTTGCCGCCCTTAAAAAAGATAAATAAGTAATTTTTAAAGAGTTAGAAATGACTAAAGCAGATATAGTATCACAAGTTTCAGATAAGACAGGAATCGAAAAAGCACAAGTGTTAGCAACAGTAGAAGCTTACATGGAAGCTGTTAAAGACGCATTAAGCGAAGGGGAAAATGTATATTTTAGAGGTTTTGGTAGCTTTATCGTAAAGCAACGTGCAGAAAAGACAGGTAGAAATATCTCTAAAAACACTACGATCATCATTCCTGCTCACAATATTCCAGCCTTTAAACCGGCAAAGACTTTTGTAAATAAAGTTAAGGAAAACGTAAACGTTTAGTCACTAGACTAGGCACCGACCCATTTGGGTAAAAACAGAACAAATAATCTTTGGGTGTTTCAAGACAGCTAAAGAGGTAGAATTTATAAACAACTTCAAAAATTCAGTAAGTATGCCTTGCGGAAAAAAAAGAAAAAGACATAAGATGTCAACGCATAAGCGTAAGAAACGTCTAAGAAAGAATAGACATAAGAAAAAGAAATAAGATTTCTTTTTAACATCTTAAAATCAATTTAATAATGCTGCCTCTATAGGAGGCGGCATTATTTTGTATTTCTACCTTTTAAATTGTGTTGGGACTTCCCATTAAAAATCAAAAAAAGGTGAACAAAGAGCTTGTTATAAACGTGACTGATGGCCAGGTCAAAGTTGCGTTATTAGAAGATAAGCGCCTTGTTGAATTACACCAAGAACAAAACGATAGTGAGTATGCTGTGGGCGACCTATACATTGGTAGGTTAAAAAAACTAGTCCCAGGGCTCAATGCTGCATTTATCGATGTGGGGTACGAAAAGGATGGCTTTTTGCACTACTTTGACTTAGGTCCGTTAGCGGCCAATGTTCAAAAGTACACCCGTATCGTAAGAAATGGTGGAGCATCAAATTCAAGCTTAGCAGATTTTAAGCTCGATCCCGACATTGACAAGGGCGGAAACGTTAAGGATGTATTGAAACAAGGCCAAGAGATACTGGTTCAGATAGCAAAAGAACCAATATCGACAAAAGGCCCTAGACTTTCTTTGGAATTAAGTATTGCAGGAAGGTATATTGTATTAGTCCCATTTACGGATAGAATTTCGATTTCCTCTAAACTAAGAGATCGGAAGGAGAAAGAGCGTCTTAAACGTTTAATTAAGAGTATAAAGCCGAAAAATTTTGGCATTATTGTTCGAACCGTAGCGCAAGGAAAGAAAGTGGCTGAGTTAGATAGGGATTTAAAAAACCTATTGGCTAAGTGGGAACGTGCGCATGCCAATTTGCAAGAAGTAACACAGCTGCCACAAAGGGTGCTGGGAGAGTTAGATAAGACGACTTCAATTCTTAGAGATTTATTAAATGCCTCATTCAACAATATTTATGTAGATGATGCAGATTATTATAAGGAATTACAATCGTTTCTTCAAACCATTGCTCCGGATAAAGTTGATATTTTAAAACTTTATAAGGGAACGAAGGTTAATATAATGGACTATTACGGTGTGGAAAAAGCCATAAAACATTCCTTCGGGAGAAACGTCACCATGAAAAGTGGAGCGTACTTAATTATTGAACACACCGAGGCTCTACATGTGGTAGATGTAAATAGTGGAAACACAGCCAAAAAAGACGTGTCCCAAGAGGATAATGCACTTCGTGTTAATCTTGAATCGGCAGAAGAAGTAGCCAGACAATTACGTTTACGTGATTTAGGCGGTATCATTGTTGTTGATTTTATTGACATGGTAAAAGCGGAAAACAGAAAGAAGCTTTTCAACCATATGACTGAAGCCATGGCCAGTGATCGTTCTAAACACTATATTTTACCTCCAAGTAAATTTGGGTTAATACAAATCACACGTCAAAGAGTTCGTCCAGAGATGGATATCAAAACAACGGAAACAATACCTAACAAGGATGGTGGCACGATGGAAGTTCAGGCAACCATATTGATTATTGATGAAATTGAGAACAAACTAGAACGTGCAATTGAAGCCGAAAATGAAACAGTGGTTTCTATTAAAACCCACCCTTTTGTTGAGGCATATTTCAAAACTAATAAGTTGAAGTATCAATTTCAATGGCTCTTAAAATATCGTAAATGGGTGAAAGTTCTACCTCGAACTTCCTATCCATTAATGAAATATAAAATAATGAATTCATCAAATGAAGAATTGAACATTTCATAGATTTGTTTCAATTCTTTCATTTATGACGCCAGAAGTTTATACCGTTACACAAGCACTTGAAAAGGCAACGAAATATTGCGCCTATCAAGAGCGCTGTCAGCAAGAGGTTCGTCAAAAACTAACTTCATTTCAGTTAACTTCTAATCAAATAGAAGAAGTCATTGCAGAGTTAATTCAACAAAATTATTTAAACGAAGAACGGTTTAGCGAGGCGTATGCCCGAGGTAAATTTAGAATGAAATCTTGGGGAAAGAAAAAAATAACCCTGGCATTACGTCAAAAAGAAATTTCCGAGTATTGTATAAAAAAGGGAATGCTTCAAATAGAAGATACCGAATATATTACTGCTCTTAATACAGTCTTAGAGAAAAATTACCTGAAATATGCAGGTATTCAAGACTATCAAAGAGCCGCAAAAACAGCCCAATATGCCATTGGCAGAGGTTTTGAATCTAGTTTAGTTTGGCAACAATTAAAAAATTTCACAAATGATTAATACTGATCAAATAAAGAAATTGCAAGAACGCCTGGTCGCGTTGAGGGGGTACCTTTGACGTTGAACAGAAGGTGATTCAAGTAAGCGAAGAAGAAAAGAAAACCCAAGACCCTATCTTTTGGGATGATCCTAAGAAAGCGGAAATTATACTTAAAGAAATAAAAAGAATAAAATTCTGGGTGGACTCTTATACCGAATTAGAAGGACTTTTCAATGACCTAGAGGTCCTTTTCGAGTTTTCTCAAATGGGAGAAGACGTAAAAGATGATCTTGAACTTCAAGAAGCTCAGTTAGTTAATGCTCTAGAAGAATTGGAGTTTAAAAACATGCTTTCTGGAGAAGAAGATTCATTGAATGCGGTCTTAGAAATTAATCCGGGCGCAGGAGGTACTGAAAGCCAAGATTGGGCGGCTATGCTCATGCGAATGTATATTATGTGGGCGGAACGCAAAGGTTTAAAGATAAGAGAGATTGATTATCAAAAAGGAGACGAGGCAGGAATAAAGTCAGTATCCTTAGAAATTCAAGGTGATTTTGCTTACGGCAATTTAAAAGGTGAGAATGGAGTTCATCGATTAGTTAGAATATCCCCTTTTGATTCAAATGCGAGAAGACATACTAGTTTTTCATCTGTATTTGTTTACCCCGTAATAGATGACACTATTAACGTAGATATTAACCCAGGAGATATTAAATGGGAAACTTTTAGATCTGGTGGAGCTGGAGGACAAAACGTAAATAAAGTAGAGACAGGTGTTAGATTAGAACATAAACCATCTGGTCTTTTAATTCGAAATACAGAAAGTAGATCTCAACTACAGAACAAAGACAACGCACTCAAGTTGTTGAAGTCAAAGCTCTACGAGCTTGAACTTAGACGTAGACAAGAAGAAAAAGACATTGTTGAAGGAAATAAAATGAAAATTGAGTGGGGCTCGCAAATCAGAAACTATGTTTTACATCCGTACAAACTGATTAAGGACTTGAGAACAAATTATGAATCATCCAATACCCAAAGTGTTCTTGATGGAGGCTTAGATCCATTTATTAAGGATTACTTAATGAAATTTGGCAAAGGAGCAATACAAGAGGAAGGTTAAATACCTTCCTTCTTTTTAACGTAAGAGATTGAACTCCCCTGTTTTCTCTATTCTTAATCCGAACTCTTGGAATGACGAAACATAACTGATTCTCCAAACATAGGTACCTGGAGTCATAATCTTTCCATCTACCGTGCCGTCCCAGCCTAACTTAGGCTGGTTGGTTTTAAATAAAAGAGAACCCCAACGGTCATATACCCAGAACCCATATTCATTAAACTCTTGATCAGAAGCCGGTAAGAATATTTCATTACGTCCATCCCCATTTGGAGTAAAAGAGGTAGGGACATACACGTTTCCACAATCTTGAAACTCAATAAAAACTTGATCTACTACTGAACCACACTCATTTGTAACCTCTACTTCATAGTTTCCAGATAAAGTAGCAACGTAGGTTTTACCCACAGAACCATCCTGCCATTCATAGGTAGATTCAGGAAACGGACTTGAACCATTTAATAAGGTTACTCTTTGACCATCACAAACATATTGGTCAGCTCCTAAATTAACTACGGGTAACACCCCTGGAGAAAAATAAACCGTATCGGTTAGATCCATGCACGTTCCATTTGTTGCATCTAACCTAACCCAATACAAACCCGTTTCAAAAACATTAACAGTTGAAGTACTCGCCCCATTACTCCAAGTATAGTTGTACCCAGAAATTTTTACTCCTGGATCTAATTTAACAAGTTGCCCTTGACAAACAATTCCATCATCTCCTAAATCAGGCATTGCTTTTTCCATGGCAATAATCTCCATAGAACTAGAGGCGTAACACCCCGATGTATTATCCGTAACTACCACCGTATACACCTCAAAATTAGTCGCGATAATGGTACCGGAAACTTCACCAGTATTTAACCACAGAAAATTAAAATTATTAGAGGGTAATTGAGTTGTAGCATCAATGAAGTGAATTACTGTATCATCTTCACAATACGGGACATCTATTCCTAAATCAACAATTGGGGTCGGGTTTTCAGTAATAATAACTTCATCATTGTTCTCACAACCATTAATGTCAGTAACGGTAATTCCATAAGTTCCTGCACTACTCACCCCTAATATTTGACCGGATGAACCATCGTTCCATAAATAACTTGTAAAAGAACCCGAATTTAAAATTTTGGTAAAGCTTGATGCTTGACAATAGGAAACATCTGGCCCTAAATTAGGATTAGGTAATCCATTTCTTATTACCGTTATAAGGTCATCGTTAACACATCCTCTAGCATCCGCTACCGTGACAGAATACGTATTTGGAGTAGCTCCGATATTTATGGTGGCATTTGTGGAACCATTACTCCACGCATAGGAAGGGAACATACCCGGGTTTAATATCATAGAAAACAAACTACCTTGACAAAAAGAAGTATCGCTACCCAAGTCCGGAATAGGCAACGTATAGGTCGTCAAATTAAGAGTATCTGCGCTTAAACAGCCATTTGCATCTGTAATAGTAACAACATAATCCACTGATATGTCTGCTCCAAGCGTAGGATCAGCTACGATAGAAATTGTTTGGTTTGTGGATCCAGTAGACCATATGTAGGAAGCTATAGAGTTACCCGGATTACCTGCATTTAGATTATACCCCTGAGAAGCACAAATAGTATCGTCTACCCCTAAATTAAGAACGGGTGCAGGCTTAATTTCCAAATGCATCGTATCCGAGGCAACACATCCGTTAGCGTCTTCTACCGATACCCAATGATCTCCAGTAGTTCCGTAAGTTGCGGTTTGAACGGCACCACCGTTACTCCACTGGTATTTCAAAAAGCCAGCGCCTGCATCTAGTATTTTAGTAAATCCACCACACAAAGTATCGTCTGCACCAATATATACAGTGGGAACCGTGAAATTAGACAACAAATAAGAGTCTGACCCCGAACAACTATTAGAGTCTGTAACGGTTACTGAGTAATTACCAGAAGTTTCAATCACCAATGTTTGATTGGTATCCCCAGTACTCCATAAGTAATCATCCAAACCACTACCTGCACTTAAAACAACCGAATCACCAACGCATACAGAAGATCCTATTCCTAAATTAACCACCGGAACAAGATTTACGAATGCCGAAACAGAATCCTCACCCACACAAGTATTAACATCAGTTACGGTAACAAAATATTGACCAGCTGTCGTAATTGCTAATGAGTCATCTGAACTTGTACTACCAGTCCATATATAAGAAACATAACCAGAAGGAGCTCTCAACACACCTTGATTACCTGTACAGAAAATAGAATCAGAAGTAGACAAATCAGGTATAGGGTTGGCATGGGAGGTCACCACATAATTAAGAATACATGCAAGTGGAGCTCCAGTAGCAGAAATAGTTACCGTATACATTCCCCCTGTTACAACAGCGGAAATAGGAGTATTCGCACCCGTACTCCATGTATAAGCCGAAGCAGCTGAAGTACCGGTTGCGGTCGCATTAAGAGTTACAAATCCAGGGTTTCCAGTACACAAATTAATGGCCAAACCTTGAGTTGGTTGACCGGTTGGACCATAAAAGTCAGTACAATCCTGACCAATCGTTTGTTTTGACATAACAAACAACCCAACAAACAAAACTAAAAACAGCATGTTTTTAGCACTAAAAAAGTTGGTAATTACTCTCATTTTCATTTAATCCAATAGTCACAAAGAAAACCTTTTTTCTTAATTATTATAAGGACGAGTGTTCTTATTTTCGGTTGCCAAAATTAAAACAAAATGAAGTTAAAAATTTATCACAATCCAAGGTGCAGTAAGAGCAGACAAACGCTACAAATACTTGAGGATAGCGCTGTAGATTTTCAAATAATAGAATATTTAAAGGAAGTGCCTACAGAAGCGGAACTGCGCAGACTTATTGAGGAATTAAATATAGAAGCTATTGATTTAATACGAAAAGGAGAATCGATATATAAAGAACACTTCAAAGGCAAAAACCTCACCAACGAAGAGTGGATTTCAGCAATGGTTCAGAACCCTAAATTAATAGAAAGACCAATTGTATCTAACGGAAGAATAGCCGTAATTGGAAGACCTCCCGAAAAAGTATTAGAATTAATCTAAAGCTATTGGTTCTTCTTCTGTTTCTTTCTCTTTTTTGAAAAGCACCACAGAACCTATGCTAAGTGCCAATAATGTAAAAAATGCTGAAGAAACAACAATAATGGTAATTAAAAATCCTATGAATTTCATCTCTTTTGGTTTTTCTGAGAGACAAAGGTAGGTAAATCAATCAATTTCCAAAACACAAACCATGAGTAAAATCATAGGGAATTGAGCGTATTTATTTTTTTTGAGATTGTACATTTGTCATCTCATAATTTCAGCTAATTAACGTACTCAAAATAAAAAAACAAAATGGATTATCGTATTGACAAAGATACCATGGGCGAGGTTAAAGTGCCTGCCGATAAATATTGGGGAGCGCAAACCGAACGTTCCAGAAATAATTTTAAGATTGGCCCGGCAGCAAGTATGCCCAACGAAATAATTATCGGGTTTGCCTACTTAAAAAAAGCAGCCGCACATGCTAATTGTGAACTGGGTGTTTTAGATGCCGCTAAACGCGATTTAATCTCTGCCGTATGTGATGAAATCATTGCAGGTAAACATGATGATCAGTTTCCATTAGTTATTTGGCAAACAGGCTCAGGAACCCAGAGTAACATGAACCTGAATGAGGTAATTGCCAATCGTGCGCATGAATTAGCGGGGCAAGTTATTGGAGAAGGAGAAAAGACCATTCAACCAAATGATGATGTCAACAAGTCCCAGTCTTCTAACGATACTTTTCCAACAGGAATGCATATTGCGGCTTACAAAATGGTTATCGAAACCACTATTCCAGGGGTAACACAACTAAAAGACGCTTTATTAGCTAAATCTGTTGAATTTAAAGATGTGGTGAAAATTGGCAGAACCCATTTAATGGATGCGACTCCATTAACTTTAGGACAAGAGTTTTCTGGTTATGTATCGCAATTAAACCACGGACTAAAAGCATTAAACAATACCCTTGATCATTTATCAGAATTAGCGCTTGGCGGAACTGCTGTTGGAACAGGACTAAATACTCCAGCTGGGTATGACGTTCTAGTTGCAAATAAAATTGCTGAATTTTCGGGTCTACCGTTTATTACCGCAGAAAACAAATTTGAAGCGTTAGCAGCACATGATGCTATCGTAGAATCGCATGGAGCTTTGAAACAAATAGCAGTTTCCATAAATAAGATTGCAAACGATATTAGAATGTTGGCTTCTGGTCCTCGTTCTGGAATTGGGGAGTTAAACCTACCCGCCAATGAACCTGGGTCTTCTATTATGCCAGGTAAAGTAAATCCCACCCAAGCCGAAGCGATCACTATGGTTTGTGCGCAAGTTATGGGTAACGATGTAGCCATAACTGTTGGCGCAACACAAGGGCATTATGAATTAAACGTTTTCAAGCCAATGTTGGCATCTAACTTTTTACAAAGTGCTCGATTAATTGGAGATGCCTGTGTTTCTTTCACCGAAAATGCAGTCGTAGGAATTACGCCTAACTATGAGAACATTACAAAGTTATTGAACAACTCTCTCATGCTAGTAACCGCTTTAA
Organism: Salibacteraceae bacterium; assembly: GCA_047610145.1. GTDB lineage: Bacteria > Bacteroidota > Bacteroidia > Flavobacteriales_G > Salibacteraceae > CAJXZP01. The sequence goes on from JBLFZF010000073.1 coordinate 9,723, forward strand.
ATACAAAAATAGGGTATTACAAAGCGGCTGAAATTGCCAACACAGCTCATCAAAATGGCACTACTTTAAAAGTAGAGGCCATTAATTTAGGCTATGTAACAGCCGAACAATATGACGAATGGGTTAAACCAGAAGAAATGACTGGAAGTCTATAATTTTTTATAGCGCATACAAAAGCCGAAGTAAATACTTCGGCTTTTTTTATCTGTTTTTTTTCTAAATCTTATCTTTCCCAAATAACTCCCCAACCGAAGAACGTAACTGTTTAATATTTTGTTCGAAGTCTTTAGCTACAATCATCAAAACACCATCTGATTCCACCACTATAAAATCATTCAACCCTTTTGTTGCCAAAATCTTTCCTTCCGGAAGGCTCACAATGTTACCCGTTGAATCTTCCATTAAAACATCTCCAGATATAACAAAGTTTCCTTTAACCGATTTCTTTATATGATTTTGTAGCGATACCCACGTTCCAATATCACTCCAGCCAATATCTGTATTTATCACGCTCACATTATCTGCGTTTTCTAAAATAGCATAATCAATAGATATAGCCGGACTTTTAGCGTAAACCTCTTCAATAAAAGCCACTTCCTTTTCTGTATTATACACGTCCTCTTCGGTTTCAAAGCAACGTATGACTTCAGGTGCATTTATTTTAAAACTCTCTTTAATGGTCGATAAACTCCATAAAAACATTCCTGAGTTCCAGCTAAAGTTTCCATTAGCTAAATATTCTTTAGCTGTTTTTAAGTTCGGTTTTTCTTTGAATTGCTCTACAGGAACTGGGGTAAGTCCGCTAGTTTCTGGCTTTTTCAAATATTCAATATATCCATATCCAGTATTTGGTCGATCTGGCTCAATTCCAACCGTTAAAATACGCGGATTATTCTGAACATAATCTAAACCCGCTGCCATAACCGCTTCAAAAACATCCACTTTAGAAATCAAATGATCCGCAGGCGTAACAATCATCATTGCGTTTGAGTTTAGCGACTCAATTTTCTTTACTGCATAGGCCACACAGGGTGCTGTATTTCGCATAATAGGCTCCGCTAAGATATTGCTTTTCAATACCCTTGGCAATTGTGCACCCACCAAGTCTACATATTTAGTGTTCGTCACTACTAATATATTCTCCGCAGGAATGAAGCTATTAAATCTATCAAACGTGAGTTGAATCAACGTTCTACCTGCTCCTAAAACATCTAAAAATTGTTTTGGGTTATTCTCTGTGCTCTTAGGCCAAAATCTACTTCCAACCCCGCCAGCCATAATAACCACGTAATTATTCTTATTCATTTTCTTTAATTTCAAAAACCTTTGCCATTCCATGAATGGTAAAGGTTTTGTGGGTTTCTAATTCACTGCAAAGATATCGTGTTCTTCGCTTTTTACCTTTGACGAACTGTCTCCCAAATTCATTATTAATGGCAAAGAAACTATCTTCCTCTAAATCTTCAAGAAAAACATCCTTATTGTCATCATATTTTCTTAGTACTCGGGTTAAAACAATATCTCCAGCGCTACTAGCCTTTGGGTTAATAAAGTGATTCTTTAGCACAAGAGTAATATCCTCTGGCCAAACTTTAGCTAATAAAAATGGTTTAGCTACTTTTTTAAAAGTACGCTTCCACTCTTTTCCATGCGGACTTATTCTCCTTCCATAAATCTCAAAGGTGTGCATATGCGCCACCTCATGAATAAACGTTAGTAAGAAAGCATACTTATTTAATGTTCCATTTACACTAATTCTATGCGACTGCCCAGAGCTATTAGGCATTCTATAATCCCCATGCTTGGTCTTCCTCTCCTTCGTTACCGTTAAATTAAAATCAAAGTCCTTGATCAACGGCCAAATTAAATCCACCGACTTTTCAGGAATATGATTCTTCAAATTATCTAAAAAACTATCCGACTGCATGTTATCTTCTAGGTTTCTTTTTTTGCCAGGTAGGACAAGGGGGATGGCATTTCTTTTTTGCCGAACAACTAGTGAAGACCATAGGCCCTGTAATAAGTATCGCAATTAACAGTACTGTTTTAAATTTTCTCATCAAGGCTCCAAATTTCATTAAAAAAAACAACATTTTCATAAATAACTTCAATTTCTGAAAATAAGTATCCAATTTTTACTTTTTATTGATGAAAAGCTATGTTTATTCTTGTTGTTTCAATCTGTGTTTTACTTTCGTTACCGATTGCGTATTCAAATAATTTAAATCAATTAATGAAGTTTCTGTACAGCCTAGGCGAATACACCATTTTCATGAACAAGGTTTTTTCTAGACCTGAGAAATGGAAAATGTTTCGTCAAAACATATTGGATGAAATGGTTACTCTGGGAGTAAGCTCTTTGCCAATTGTGGCTATAATTTCATTTTTTATGGGGGCTGTAATTACCATTCAAACAGCCTCTAATACAGGCGGAGGGATTATTCCTTTATACACGGTAGGTTTTGCGGTAAGAGAGTCTGTTATTTTAGAGTTTTCTCCCACTATTGTTGCGTTAATCCTAGTAGGTAAAATTGGCTCCAGTATTTCTTCGCAACTTGGTACCATGCGTGTTACGGAACAAATTGACGCCATAGAAATAATGGGAATTAACTCTGCAAGTTTCTTGGTACAACCTAAAATAATTGCTTTAGTGTTATTAAACCCAATCCTGATTACATTGAGTATATTCTTATGTATTGGAGGCGGTTTTATTGCAGGTGTAGGATCTGGCGCAATTACTCCTTACGATTATGAATATGGTATTCAGTATGACTTTGAAGCATTTGACTATGCGTATAGCATGATTAAATCTGTTGTTTTTGGATTCATCATCACATCTGTACCTGCGTATTTGGGCTACTATGTTAAAGGTGGCTCGGTAGAAGTAGCTAAAGCCAGTACCAAATCTGTTGTTCAAAGTAGCATCGTTATTTTAGCCATCAACTTTTTATTAACCCAATTATTACTGTTATGATAGAGGTTAAAAATTTAGTCAAGAATTTTGGTGAGAAACCGGTATTACGTGACATTAGTTTCAAGTTTGAGAAAGGGAAAAACAACCTGATTATTGGAGCGAGTGGATCTGGTAAAACAACTATGACCAAGTGTATTGTTGGGCTTCAACAACCAGATCAGGGAACCGTAGAGTACAATGGAGCTAGCTTCTGGGATATGTCTCGAAAAGAAACCGCTGAACTTCGTCAAAGTATTGGATTTCTTTTTCAAGGTGGCGCATTATTCGACTTCATGACCGTAGAAGAAAACGTGAAGTTTGCGCTCCGAGTTTTTTCTAACATGACCATGAAAGAAATGAATGATCGCGTAGACTTTTGTTTAGACCGTGTTAATCTTCATGGAGTTAAAACGCTATTTCCAGATGAACTGTCTGGAGGAATGAAAAAGCGAGTGGGTATTGCCAGGGCCATTTCTATGAAACCTAAATACCTTTTTTGTGATGAGCCTAATTCTGGCCTTGATCCCCAAACTAGCATTTTAATTGATCAGCTTATTAGCGAAATAACCTACGAATACGACATTACCACTATTGTGATTACGCACGACATGAATTCTGTACTGGAAATTGGTGATAACATTATGTTCTTACATCAAGGAAAGAAATTTTGGTCGGGTTCTAGAACCGATATTTTAGAAACGGAAAACAAAGAGTTAACTGATTTCATTTACGCTTCAAATTTCATGAAAACCATTCGCGACAAATCACGTTAGGCTTACTCAATAGTAAATTTCGAGTTATTTGTTTACCCTCCGCATTTGAAATTCTCAAATAATACAAACCACTTTTCATTCTAGCCAAATCCATTCGTTTAGAATAAGTTCCGTTTACCCGGATTTCTTGAGAGTATACCTTTTGCCCTGCTGTATTAAAATCTCTACTTCGTAATCTCCGGAGTTAACGTTTTCTATTCCCAAGAAAAATTAGCCGTTATTTGGATTTGGATGAAGCGGTACATCACCTTCAAATTCGTTTTCTTCAATTCCGTTAATCAACCATATTTTGGAGTTTGCTTTGCAATTATTTACGTCCGTTACAGTTACATAATGCCAGACATATTTTGGTAAATTTTCGGCAAAGGAGGTTGTATCCCCAATACTCTAAAGGTATTCATACGGGGCTGTTCCTCCTTCTACACTAGTTATTGCGCTGTGCCCTACGATTTGAATAGCTCTTGCTTCCAAGTCACCCCCCCATAAATCATCATTCACATTTAATCGAAT
>JBLFZF010000074.1:0-13657 GCA_047610145.1 Salibacteraceae bacterium
CTTTCTTACTTAAGATAACATTGTCCGCACCATAAATCTCTTTAGCTACGATATCCATTTTTTCAACTACGGTAGTCGAAGCCCAATCGTATAATGGTTTAAAGTTAGCCGAACCTGATTCAATCTCCGCAACAACTGCTTGCGCTAATTCTTGTGTTCCGTTACCACCTTTTGCCCATCCTTCAGAAAGGATTGCTTTCACACCAACTGCAGCACATCTATCTTTTACGATTTGAATTTCTTCATCTGTATCAGAAATAAAGTTATTGATCGCTACCACTGGGTTTAGACCAAACTTCTTAATGTTTTCAATATGCTTTTCTAAGTTAGCAATACCGTTGGTTACGCGCTCTACACTCGGAGTGTTGTATTCTTCTTTTGGCGCACCACCGTGATGACGTAAAGCTCGAACAGTAGCAACAATCACAACCGTCTTAGGTTTTAAACCTGCATGTGCACATTTTAAATCTAAGAATTTCTCCGCACCTAAATCTGCACCGAAACCAGCTTCAGTAACTACATAGTTAGACAAAGACATACCCATTTTAGTAGCAATAATTGAGTTGGTTCCTTGTGCAATGTTTGCAAAAGGTCCACCGTGAATCAATACTGGGTTGTGTTCTAATGTTTGAACTAAGTTAGGCTTGATTGCATCTTTTAGTAAAAGTGCCATGGCGCCTACACAGTTCAATTCTCTTGCATAAACAGGGCGTTTATCAAAAGTCATCCCGATGTAAATGTTACCAATTTTTTCTTTCAAATCAGTGATATCCTTACTCATACATAAAATCGCCATGATTTCAGATGCAGCCGTAATGTTAAATCCATCTTGACGAGGAATTCCATTAGCTGTTCCCCCTAAACCAATAGTAATATCCCGCAAAGCACGGTCATTCATATCAATCACACGTTTCCATTTAATGGTTCGTCCATCCATACCTAGGTTACGAGTTTTACTCTGTAAATTGTTGTCAATAACGGCAGAAAGTAGATTGTTTGCTTTTTCAATCGCATTAAAATCACCGGTAAAGTGAAGATTAATGTCTTCCATCGGAATTACCTGAGAGTAACCACCACCGGCAGCTCCACCTTTAATCCCGAAAACAGGACCTAAAGAAGGCTCACGTAAAACAGCCATGGCTTGTTTACCAATTTTATTCAACCCTTCTGTTAATCCAATAGTAACCGTTGTTTTCCCTTCTCCGGCTGGAGTGGGCGTTAAAGCAGTTACTAAAATCAGATTGCTTTGATCCACTTTGGCATCGTCAATTAGATTCAATGGGAGCTTGGCTTTGTATTTTCCATACATTTCCATATCATCTTCACTCACTCCAATTTTACTGGCAATCGTTTTGATGTGATCTAACTCAGCTGCTTGGGCAATTTCTAAATCGCTTTTTACTTCTCCCATTTTATATTGTGTTATTTAAGTATTCGAATTTTATGATAGTTGCGAATTTAATAATTCCAAAGGAATGGATAGGGACCAGACGGTCTTTAATTTTTAAGAACGAATGACGAGAATAATTTACGGATTTAATACCCTGCTTTTTAAGTCTGTGTGCCATGTATTTGCGTTATTTGTAGCATAAAATTCACAATATGGTATCCGTAGAACAGGCTTTAGATTTAGTGCGAAAAAATGTACCGGTATTGGGCAATGAAACCTTACCTATTTCCCATTGCTTGGGTCGTGCTTTGGCGATGGACGTCTTTTCGAAAATTGATATTCCTAGTTTTCCTCAATCGGCTATGGATGGGTATGCGGTGAATGCTTTAGGAGATGTAGAAGTAGGAGATTCATTTACTATGATAGGCGAAGTGCAAGCTGGAGATACGAACGAAATAGATATTACTCCTGGTCAGGCGGTGCGTATTTTTACGGGTGCCGCTGTACCTAAAGATGCTACTACCGTTGTTATTCAAGAAACTATAACGGCACAGGGAAGTAAAATCACGGTAAACAAAATGGTAGCCGATGGCGCTAATATTCGTGCACAAGGAGAGCAAATTATGCGGGGAGATACCGGATTGCAAGAAGGCACGGTTTTAACCCCTTCAGGCATTGGGTTTTTAGCCATGATGGGATACGCTAAAGTGAAGGTGATCAAGAAGCCAATAATTCATTTAGTGGTGACGGGTAATGAATTAGTTTCTCCAGGAGAGGCATTAAAATATGGAGAGATTTACGAAAGTAACTCGGTGACTCTAGCTTCGGCTTTAGCACAATATGGCTATCCGGTAACTAAAATTCACTTTGTGAAAGATACATACGAAGAGACGTTAAGTAATTTGCAAATAGCTTTAAATGAGAGTGATGTGGTGATTACATCAGGTGGGATTTCGGTTGGAGACTATGATTTTGTCGGACGTGCTTTTAGAGAGTTAGCAGTGGAAGAACACTTTTACAAGGTGAAACAAAAACCGGGTAAACCGTTATTTTTTGCGACAAATAAGAATACCGTTGTGTTTGCTTTACCGGGAAATCCGGCATCTGCTTTAACCAGTTTGTATTATTATATTTTACCTGCTGTGAGTCAAATGAGTGGTAAAGGATTTGATGGTTTAAACGCGAGTCAACTTCCGTTAGTTGGAGGGTACACTAAAAAAGGGGACCGCGCACAATTTTTAAAAGGATTCTTAACGGATGAAGGCGTGGAGATTTTGGATGGCCAAAGCTCAGCAATGATGCATACGTATGCTATTACCAATGCGTTGATATTTATTCCTGCAGAAAAAGTAGAGATTGAGGAGAATGGCTTGGTAGAAGTTTTTATGCTGTAGGTGGTTTAGTTACCGTAACCCAAATAAAGTCATATTATCCAATCCCAAACGTTGATTGATATACCGGTTCCACTCTTTCATTGCGGGTAAGTTATTGCCTCTTTGCGTTTCTTTTATAAATTTTTTTTGCTGGTTGTTTAGTTCAACCATACTCTTTTGGTATTTCATTTCCACCTCTTTTTTTGTAGTCGCACTTTTGGTTAATTCAACCAGTTCTCGCCTTTTGATTTCTGTTAAATCAAAGTACATATTCACAAAGGCATCTGTTTTTAAAGTTTGGGGTAAATAGAAAAAACTGTAATAGGGATCAAAATAACTGGCAGTTGAAATATAAAGGGAGTCCTCAAATTCATTTACCTCCAAGTAAACCTGTGTTTTTAGTTTGTATTGTTGAGAGGGGGGGGCTTGCATGGATATATTTCCTTTTACTTGATCCTCTAAAATACTATTGAGTTGAATACGTTTAATGCTCCATGGTTTGTATGCATGTTCAAAAAATGGTTTTTGAAAGTGAGGATTATGTGTATTAACAAAAGTTCCGGTTTGTGCGGGGTTTAAGGATCGAAACATTTTTGCGTCTGTCTCACTATGTGCCATTTTAAATTCGTTGTAATTCTGCCAAAAAGCCGAGTTGTAAGGAAGAGAGCCTATTAAAATGTAATCCGTATACCTAATATTGCCATAAACAAAGTGAGGAAGTTGAAATGAACTTTCAAAATCATACGCATATACCAATGCATTTGTTTTCACACTAAACACAGAATCTGTTCGTGTTTTATAGACCAATTGATAGTTAAAGTCGGTAGAAGTGAATAGGGGGCTTTCACCGTTGGTACGATAGTTTTTAGTAATTTCTAACGAAACATTTAATAAGGAATCAGAATTCCCTATCGGAATAAAAGGATGGCTTTGCGTGCTATCTGTAAATAAGGTGATGCGTTGAATTTGTTGCTGTAATGAGTCCATCCAAATCGTACCATAAAAACAATCTTCGCATGCCACAGTAGGCCGATAGTTAATTTGGTAAATGGTATGTTGGTTTTCATCTACATAGGATTTGGCAAATTGGAGGGTATACCATTTAGTGAGTTTCTTTTTATTTAAGCCTATGGGACTGGTTGGGAAGTGAGCCCCTGAGTTGAACAGCTTATGAAGATAGAGTGCTTTGGAGGTTTCGGTAGATATAAAGAATCGGTCTCCAAAACTTGCAATAGCTAACCTTCCTGTTTTTAGTTGGAGATCTTCGCAATCGTACCCAGAAAATTGACCGTTATAATAGGCTTCTAATTTCTCAACGGTTTGAGAGTGGATGACCGACTCTAGGCTAAAAAATGTTTTTGCCGTTTTTGATCGTTCGGTTTTGGTTTTTTTACAATTAGAAACCATCGCATACAAAAAGGTATTATTTCCATATACATAAGCCGATTTAAGTAATTCGGTTTTTGGCTCTAAAAAAAAGGTGTCAGATAGGGGATTAAGGAATGTAAATTTTTGTGTTTCATACCCCACAAATGATAGCGTTAATGTGTCGGTAGGGATCCGTATATTCCAATTAAATTGTCCTTTTAGATTAGTAACGGTTCCCGTACCCTTTGTTTGACTGTAAATGGTGGCGTAGGGTATGGGGTCTTTTAATTCAGCATCTACTACGGTATAGGTTTTTGTAGATATAGAAATTAAATCTTGAGAAAACCCAAAAGATTCACTTGCAATGATAAAAACTAACAAAAGTAATTTGTTCATACGATGATGGTGAGAAATGGAGGTAATCCGTTAACCGGGAAGATAGATATAGAAAAGTATAGCACAAAAAAAATCCTGATTGAAGCAATCAGGATCTTTTTAATATTAGAAAACAACTAGTTGTTTTCTGCGTAAGCTTTAAGAGCTACGTTGTATTCTTTTAATTCTTCGTAGTTCATTTTGTTACTCGCATCACTCATGATAGACAACAAATACAATAAACTATCTGTATCTGTTTCTGAAGCGGCCTCTACAACGCCAATTACTTCTCCTTCTTCATCTACCATTTCGTCTTCTGGCTCAGGAATGAAAAAACCTTTATATTCACCAATGTGCTCAAACGTTAAACGAATTCCTTTTGCTAAACGCGGAATCGTTTCGGCTACAGCATACGTACGTAATTCTGTTAAATCTTTTACTAATTCTTCTACGTTGATACCATTCTCAGAAATGCTTTTTTGCATTTTACCGATTAGATCTTGCGCTTTTTGATTTACCACGATATATTGATTTTATTAATGCGTAATATTATTGTTACAGTTTTTTAGGACTGATTTTTTCAAGATTCAAAATTATGATTTAACCGGTAGAAATCATTGAAAAAAACAGGCAAAAAAAATAATTTTTCACTCAATCAAAAAATATTGATTTAGGTATTAAACCATTTCCAAAGCTTTCCGTGCCAGGTAGTTGGGGTAGGTGCTTTAATAGCTTCTTGTTTTTTAGCTTCCACTATTTTAGTGGTTTTTCTTTTTGGTTGTTTGGGTATAAAGTCGGTGGTCACCTTTTTAGCTTCCTTTTTCTTAGCTGCGATACGATTTTCTCTACGTTCTAATCGCTTAGCCATTTCTTCCGATTCTTTGTCGCGCTTTATTTGTGCTATTTGAGCTTCTGATTTTATTCTAGAACTTTTAACGTTTCCAGAAGTACGCGTTTTACGTGTTTGCGTTTTCTCTCTTCTTTCTAGGCGCTCTTCCCTTTTGCGATTAGCTAATTCTGCTTTGCTAATCATTACTCCATCAATTTCCACCATTTGCTCTTCTAGGGTGGGTGGAAGGTCAATTTTGCCCACAACTTTAGGTCCGGTTAATTCCACTTTAGGCGCTTTTATTAATTCCGCATTTAAAATGGTTTCAACATCTACCTCTTGCTGGGGTTCAAATTCTCTTGAAGTTGGGGGAGTTTGTTCTAATATAATTATTGAACTATTAGATTCTTCCATTTCTTCTTCAGTAAGAATTGGTTCAGGTTCAATCTCTTTGGCTCCTGTAGAGCTATCAACAGATGGCGAAACTTTGGCTAGTACAGGTTCTTCTATGACGACAGGTTTAGGCTTCCCGAATTTTGAAATCACCTTATCCGATAATTCGTCTGCTACTTTGGTGTTTAAATGTGAACCTAACTCCACGTCAAATTCATTTTTTAAATACGAAAGAATTTCGGTTGGTTTTACATTTATTTTCCTTGATAGTTGTCCGAGCCTCATTTTTCACTGTTAATTGGCTGCAAATATAGTTGTACTAACGACTTAATGAAATAATGATTTGAAATTTAACGAATGAGTAATGAACACTAATTGGTGTTTTTCAACATTATATAGCTTTTATCTGTTCAATTTAGTCGCCATCTCTATAAATAGATTCCTTTGGTTGTTCCTGTCTGTACTCGAAATATCTGTTCGAAGCGCTAATCTGGTAAATACGTGAATTTCTGAATCTATTCTTACCACATCTACTTTATCGCCTGTAAACGTTTCCATTCATTTATAAATACGTACCGTACTGGCAGCGTTAGCGGTGGGGGGATGGTCAGCATGATACAATTTTAAATAAGTGATTGATAGTTAATCACGGTTTGTAAGTTCTTTCTTACTTTATTCATTAGCGCATTCAGTTCTCTAGTAGTTTCAAGAGCTCGGTAGGTATCCCAAAACTGGGTTTCATCACCCATGGTTTTAGACGTTACTATCCTAACATAGGTCCAATTAAACCGGCAAGAGATGGTAACTTTATGGAGGGAGCCACAATTGGATCGATTAGAAAAATATTAAGAGGGTTTACATGACCATCAAAATACCCAGAGGAAACTAATTCTATTAGTAAAAAGCCTCCAGTAGAGTAGCCAACGAAACTAATTTTGGTGTAGCCTAATTTTCCTATTCTCGCTGTATGGCGGAACTCCAATCATTCCAAGTCGCATTTTTAAATTCGGTGTAACTGCGGCCATGCCCATCTAATAAAACTTGAGAGGTACGGTAGCTACTATTTGTGTCTGACCAATCTTGAAACTCTTGCCATTCAAACGTAGAAGTGCTATAGCCATATGCGGAAATTAAAATATGTGTAGCTAAATCTGCCGATGTTGGATTTGGGTCTTTGGCGGAAACTAAATATTTTCAGGTTGATTTAGCGAAGCATCAAAAATTTGACACTCATCTAATAAACCGTTTAAATCGTCCTCACTTGGGTCTCCACAATTGGCAAAGGCAAGGGGTAATACCGCTATTGATAGTGTTATTAATTTATTCATTGGTTTTCAGCTTACTTAAGGTGTAATGCATATCTAAATGATAACACAAGGGTTGAAAGGTACCAGGTGAGTAGTCTTCTTTTGCGAGGTCAATCTAGTAACCTGTCCCTAAGTTAAGGGAGATAGGTATTTGTTGAAACTGTTAGTTTACTAGCAATTCGGGAGAGAAGGAAGGCTGTATTTGGAAGAGAACTAAAAATTTCTTCATCGTAATCCGCAATGAAGTAACCTACATTTAATCTAGCCATTAAGCGAAAGGCTTTGTCCTGTCTAAATGCCCAGGTGCTATTAAATACGTAATTATCCTGTTTCAAGGCGTTTGAATTGATGGCAGAACTTATTCGAGTGTTTACATAGTCAAACCCCAGATAGAATTGTTGGGCTTAGACTCATTAAATGAGTATTGTAGAGAAATTTCGTTTTCCCAATACATTTTATGAGTTTCTTGAAATCGAAGTCTAGCGGAAAAGGTTTGACCAAACCCAGAGGTGACCAAAAAAGTAAAAGCAAATAGAAATAAGTGGTTCATTTTAAACCGGTGTAATTACTCCAAAAATGCTCTAATCTAATTGTAAAAAGGTCATTGATCGTATAAACTCTTTGTGTAACCCGGCTTTAATTACCAAAGGTTCATTGGTTATTGGATGTGTGATTTGTAGGGTTTCTGCATGAAGAAGCATGGTATTCATGTTCCATTTTTCTTTGAAAAGCTTATTCTGTTTGTTGCATCCATGGGGTCGGTCGCCAATAATGGGATGGAATACATGAGCCATATGTTTTCTAATTTGATGAAAACGACCCGTTTCTGGATGAACTTCGATTAACGAATACCTGGAGGTAGGAAATTTACCTAATGCAACCTCAATTTCCGAATGTTTTAAAGTGGTGTAGGAGGTTAACGCGTCTTGGGTTTTACCGGAGTCATTGGTTAAAGCGTAATCTATAGTCTCTTTTTGTGGAGTGAAACCTCTAACTATTGATTTGTAACTTTTGTTTGTTTGGTTTTCTGCAAACTGTGTTTGTAAAGCAGTATTCATTTCTGGCGACAAGGCAAAAAGTAAAACACCACTTGTTTTTCTGTCTAATCGATGTACGGGATACACTTTTTGACCAATTTGATCTCGTAAAATTTGTAAAGCGTACACATCGGTATTGGTCGCTATTTTACTTCGGTGAACTAATAGCCCATGCGGTTTGTTAATCGCAACAAGGTATTCATCCTGAAATAATATGTCGAGTGGTTCCATAGCGCAATGATATCTCATCTGGTTTGTTTTTTAGATACTAATAGTTGACTAGACTTAAATAAATTGTACTATTAACTTTAATCAAATACAACTATGAAAAATAACTTTGATCAATTAGATGAACAAACTCATTCGGCAATAGCTATTGCTTTACGTTTAAGTTTTGTCGCATTTTTGTTATTCCTAAGTTTTAAAATTTTAGCCCCATTTATCCTTCCGATTGCTTGGGGAGTGATAATTAGTATTGCTGTTTATCCGGTTTTTGAAAAACTAAAAAGTCTACTTGGAGGTAAAGGTGGTTTGGCTTCTGCAATTATTGTTATTCTAGGAATTGCCATTTTTGTGGTTCCTTTTTCGATGGTGATCATGAATTCTGTGCAGGGAATAGAAGTTTTTGTAGCTCAATTAAATACAGACACGTTTAAGTTACCCGCTCCTCCTGCAGAAGTAGCAGACTGGCCTATAATTGGAGAGAAATTATTTGATCTTTGGCAAAGTTCGTCTACTAACTTAGAAGTTTTAATCGATAAGCTAAAGCCATATTTAATTGAATATTTACCCACAATATTCTCTTCGGCTGCTGGTGTAGTGGGAACTATTTTCCAGTTTATTTTTTCGGTAATTATAGCCGGTTTATTTTTAGTGAATGCCGAAAGTGGCAAAAAAGCAGCGCATGCCTTGTTTAAAACAGTTATTGGAAAAGAGGGCGGCTCATTTGTAACTTTGTCACAAGGCACTATAAAAGCGGTTGTTCAAGGGGTAGTAGGAACTGCGTTAATACAAACTGTATTTTTAGGTATAGGAATGTATGCCGCAGGGGTGCCTGGAGCTGGAATTTGGACCGTTTTAGTTTTGGTGGTGGCTATTATTCAGCTTCCTCCAACGTTGATCGTTTTGCCAGTAATAATTTATATGTTCTCTATGGAAACAACCACTGTAGCCGTAATTTTTGCCATTTGGTCTATGGTATGGAGTGCCTCTGATAGCGTTATTAAACCCTTGTTAATGGGCAGAGGAATTGAAGTTCCGATGCTGGTTATGCTGCTCGGTTCTATTGGAGGTATGATTGCCTTTGGTATTATTGGTCTTTTTATTGGATCCGTAGCGTTAGCAATTACCTATAAAATCACGATAGCGCTAGGAACAAGAACCGAAGAATAGTTACCCGACCGTTTTTTTCTTTTTAGTGAAATCTAAAATAAAGCCGATGGTGCCCGTAAATTCGGTGAACCAAAAAGATTGCATGGCTCTGTCGTTTGGCTGATCGCCTGTCGTTAGAATGTCTGGCATGCTAATAAAGCCATTTTTCCATTCCGCATTGAATGTTAAATGTTTCCATAAAATAGCTTGAATTCCCATTTTAGCGGATAGGCCATAACCCGCTACATGGAATTCATCATATCTAGAAAAATCCATTAATGTTATGTTTGATCTGGGAAGGAGTATACCCACTCCAGGTCCAGCGTAATAATCAATTCGATGCTTTTCGTTGAATTGATAAATGTTACCGTGGTATTCTGCTTCAATACTGGCGTAGTTTAATCCATCCGTATGTTCAAATTTTAAAAAATCATCTGTTAACTGTTGGGCTTGACGGTTATAGGCTCCATTAAACTGGCCATTTTCAATGTTAATGTATCCTTCCATAGCCACATACTGGTCTTGTGGCATCACGTACTTCATGTGGTCTGTTCCAATAGATACACTCCATTTTTCGGTAATGAAATAACCAAAACGTAAATTCCATTGCGGAATAGATATGGACCCCGGGTTAAAATAAGTGTCCAAATCAAAAGGAGTAGGTCTGTCAGTTGCTTTTACATCATACAGTGTAAAATTATAATCTTGCCCAACGAATGAAATATCAGATTTCGAATATCCAGATACGTTATATCCCCAATGTCCAAAAAACTGATTCTTACGGCTATACTCTTGATTCCATCCTTTTTGAGCGAATGAACTGATGAAAACAGAGAAAAGAAGAACTAATGTAAATACGTATTTCATGAGAGATTATTTATCGGGCGCGAAATTACGAAATGAATATCTTCAAAAAATGATTTTTAGCAGTTAATTGGAATATGGGAATAATAAAAAATATCGTTGAACAATGACTTTCGGGTCGGTAGTTTAGAAAAGTAAAACTGGAGAATAATAATTAAAAAATCCCGCTAACCAAAAGCTAGCGGGATTTTAATTTTATTGAAAGTACATCTTCCGTCTACTGACTTCGGACTCCTACGTTTTTAGATATGGATACATTCACCATATGCATCAGCAGCAGCTTCCATAATAGCTTCACTCATGGTTGGGTGAGGGTATACGGTGCTAATAATTTCGTGACCTGTTGTTTCTAACTTACGAATAGATACTAAATCAGCGATCATTTCAGTTACATTGTAACCAATCATGTGACCACCTAATAACTCACCATATTTAGCATCAAAGATTAATTTAACAAATCCTTCATTTTGTCCGGCAGCAGATGCCTTACCTGAGGCAGAGAATGGGAATTTACCGACTTTGATATCATAACCCGCTTCTAATGCTGCTTTTTCTGTCATACCTACCGATGCGACTTCAGGAACAGTATAGGTACATCCAGGGATGTTTCCTTTATCAATAGGTTTAGGATTTAATCCAGCAATTTTTTCTATCGCAACAATTCCTTCGTGAGAAGCAACGTGAGCTAAAGCCGCACCAGGAACGATATCACCAATAGCCCATACACCCGGGATATTAGTTTGACCGAACTCATCTACTAATATTTTACCTGCATCAGTAGCTACACCTACATCTTCTAATCCAATATTTTCTAGGTTAGAAACAATTCCAACAGCAGAAAGAACGATATCTGCTTGAATAATTTCTTCGCCTTTTTTTGTTTTGATGGTTACCTTACATCCATCACCTGAAGTGTCTACTGACTCTACAGAAGAGTTGACCATTACGTTCATTTTCGACTTCTTGAAAGAACGTGCTAATGTTTTAGAAATCTCTTCATCTTCTACCGGAACAATAGTGGGCATAAACTCTACTAAAGTAACCTCACATCCCATTGTATGGTAGAAATAGGCAAATTCAGAACCAATAGCTCCAGAACCTACAATAACCATAGATTTCGGAAATTTAGGTAAGGTCATTGCATCTCTGTACCCAATAATTTTCTTTCCATCTTGTGGTAAGTTGGGTAATTGACGAGAACGAGCACCCGTAGCTATAATTACATTTTTAGCTTCGTATTCGGTTACTTTTCCAGCATCATCAGTTACCGCAATTTTATTTGCCGAAACTATTTTACCAAAACCATTGATAATGTCAATTTTATTCTTTTTCATAAGGAATTGAACTCCCTTACTCATTTTGTCTGCAACACCACGACTACGCTCAATAACTTTATCGAAATCAAATTCAATAGGTTGTTGTTTGATTCCGTAGTTTTCTGCATGAATCATGCTTTCGTAAACACTAGCAGATTTTAGTAATGCTTTTGTAGGGATACATCCCCAGTTTAAACAAATACCACCAATTTCTGCCTTTTCAATAATGGCGGCTTTCAAACCTAACTGAGAAGCTCTAATAGCTGCAACATATCCACCAGGCCCACTTCCTAGTACTAAAACATCGTAATTCATGTTGTAAATATTTTTATTGTTTGGATGACAAATTTAGTGTTTTAAAAGGATAAATTTCTTTTTTCTAAAAGGATTTTCAGGGAAGTAATTTTCGAGTGAATGGGAATAAAAATATATGGTACATGTGATGATTTTAGCCCATTCATTTCATAGATTATTTAGGGGTAATTGCTAATTTAGTCTATTCAATACTTTGGAAAATGAAACATCAAAAAATAGTTAAGGCATACGTGGTAGATATCTTAGATAAAGACATTTATGCAGCTTCAATAACAGTTACAGGAAATAAGATTAGCGCGATTGAAAAAATAAACGAAGAGCTCAACAGTTTTGTCATGCCTGGGTTTATTGATGCCCACATTCATATTGAATCTTCTATGCTGGTTCCTACAGAATTTGCACGTTTAGCGGTCACACATGGAACGGTGGCTACCGTTTCGGATCCCCATGAAATTGCCAATGTATTAGGTATTGATGGGGTGAAATACATGATTGAAGATGGAAAGAAAGTACCGTTTCATTTCTTTTTTGGCGCTTCTCCTTGTGTTCCCGCTACTCCTTTTGAGACCGCAGGTGATGAAATTAGTGTAAGCGATGTAGAAGAGTTATTGAAAATGCCGGAAGTTAAATATGTGTCGGAAATGATGAATTGGCCAGGGGTATTGAATAATGACCCAGATGTGTTTGCTAAAATTGAATTGGCTAAAAAATATGGTAAGCCTGTAGATGGACATGCACCTGGTTTAAAGGGCGACCTGGCTAAAAAATATATTTCAGCAGGAATCTCTACCGATCATGAATGTTTTACTGCTGAAGAGGCATTAGACAAATTGAAGTTTGGAATGAATGTGCAAATTAGACAGGGAAGTGCTGCGCGTAATTTTGATGCATTGTACCCTTTAATTAACGAACATTATGCGAAAATGATGTTCTGTTCAGATGATAAACACCCAGATGATTTAAAACGTGCGCACATTAACGAATTAGTTAGAAATGCAGTGCGTTTGGGACAAGATGTGTTTAAGGTTTTGCAAGTCGCATGTATTAATCCGGTCAAGCATTATAAATTAGAAGTAGGTCAACTAAAGGTGGGTGATTCAGCTGATTTTATTGAGGTGAATAATTTGAGTGACTTTGATGTTTTGGCTACCTGGATTAAAGGCAGGAAAGTAGCTGAAAATGGGAAAGGGTTTATTGAATCTCAAGAAATATTAAAGGTGAATAAATTTCGAGCTAATCCAATACAAAATGAAGATGTAGTTATCCACGGTAATAGAAGTAATGTAAATGTAATTGAAGCTTTGGACGGTGAATTAGTGACCAATAAAATTGAGGGTAATGCGCTTTTAACAAACGGTAAACTTGCGTCTAATGTGAAAGAAGATGTGTTGAAATTAGTGGTGGTTAATCGCTATGAAAATGCAAAGCCATCTGTGGCCTTTATTAAAAATTTCGGATTAAATTATGGGGCTATTGCTGGGTCTGTAGCCCATGATTCTCATAATATAATTGCCGTTGGGGTAGACGATGCGGACATCGTAAGGGCCGTTAATGCAATTATTAAAGAGCAAGGAGGTTTATCTATTGTAGATGCGCATGGAGTGGATGTACTTCCTTTACCGGTAGCAGGTTTAATGTCTGATCAACCGGCAGAACACGTAGCCGATAGGTATGAAGCATTGAGTAATCGAGCGATTGCACTTGGAAGTAAATTGAGAG
>JBLFZF010000075.1:0-13359 GCA_047610145.1 Salibacteraceae bacterium
CAGCTACTTTAGCGGCATGTGAGGCTCCAGTAATGAAATCAATTCCTTACGTAGTAAAACCAGAAGAAATTACTCCTGGTGTGGCTAATTATTATGCTTCTTCGTATTATGATGGATTTGATTTCGCGCCAATTTTAGTAAAAACGAGAGAAGGTCGTCCTATTCACATTGAAGGAAACAAGCAAAGTCCACTTTCTAAAGGTGGAGTTAACACCAGAGTAAATTCATCTTTATTAAGTTTATACGATGATGCGCGAGTTAGAAACCCTAGAATAGCAGGTGTAGAAACCAAGTGGTCCTCTGTAGATAAAGCGGTTAAAGCTAGTTTAGCATCTGCTAAAAAGGTGAGAATTCTTTCTAGTTCCATAGCTTCTCCTTCTACCCAAGCAGCTATTGATGTTTTTGCTTCTAAATTAGGAACAGAAGAAGCTCCAGTAAACTTTCAGCATGTAACTTACGATGAAAGTTCATCAGCAGGTATCATTCATGCCAATAAAAATTACTTTGGTAAGCCAGTAGTTCCCAACTATTCTTTTGACAAAGCAAACATCATTGTCAGTTTTGGTGCTGATTTCTTATCCACTTGGTTAAATGCAAATCAATATGCATGTGCATACGGAGTGCATAGATCACCAAAAGATGGAGAGATGTCTCGTCACTACCAATTTGAAGCTACTTTTTCTTTAACCGGAACAAATGCAGATATTAGAGGTGCCGTAAAGCCAAACGAAATTGGATTAGCGGTTATCGAATTGTATAACGCAGTAGCTAAAGCTACCGGTGCTGCTTCTGTTAAAGGAGCAAAATACGATGATGATAACAACGTATCTACTAAAATCCAAAATGCAGCCAAAGACCTTTTAACTAATAAAGGAGCTTCTTTAGTTATTTCTGGATCTAACGATGTAGCGACCCAAGAATTAATTAATGGGATTAATCAAATGGTTGGTTCTTATGGAGCCACCATCAACGTGGATACTCCATTAAACATTCGAAAGGGTAACGATACTGATTTCATCAACTTAGTAGAAGAGATGAAATCAGGAGAAGTGGATACCTTATTAATTTATGGTGTTAATCCTGTGTATAGCGCACCAGCTGATCTCGGTTTTGCAGATGCTATGGCCAAGGTTAAAACTTCTGTTTCTTTCTCCTCTTTTGCAGATGAAACAGGAACGGCTACAACCATTCTTGCTCCGGATAATCATTACTTTGAAAACTGGAATGATTACACTCCTGTTTCCGGATCTATTTACATGGCGCAACCGGTAATTCGTCCTTTGTTTTCAAAGTCTGCGGCACACCAAGGAACACGTCAAGCTCAAGAAAGTATTTTACGTTTCGTTAAAGTTAAAACAAGCTTTTACGATTTCATGAAAGAAAACTGGAACACATCTATCCTTCCTAACCAATCTAAGTATTCAACCTTAGACACGCTTTGGAATAATACGGTACATGATGGGTTTATTGATTATACTCTCGCTCCGGTGCCAGTGACATTAGAGATGGCAGTTGCACCTAAAGCTTCTGCTTCTGCATCTGCGATTGTTAAAAACTCAAAAGCTACAGGAATGGTGGCTGAATTGTATACCGAAACCAACATGGGTATCGGTAATCAAGCCAACAATCCTTGGTTACAAGAGCTTCCTAACGTTATAACCAAGGTAACTTGGGATAACTACGTAGCTATGAATCCCGAAGATTGTAAAACAAACGGATACACGACCAATTATGGGCAACAATTACCCGCTTCTTTGGTCAATGTAACAATTGCGGGAACCACAATGAAACTGCCAGTAATTGCAACTCCAGGTCAAAAGATGGGTTCTGTATCTATCGCATTGGGTTATGGACGTACGCATGCCGGTAAAGTAGTAGCGCAAGGAGACATGCTTGCTGCAGATGGAACAACAAAAACCATTGGAGCTAATGTTTTTCCAGGTGTTACTTCTAAAAACGGAACGTTCAACTATTACGTTGAGGTAACTATAGAAAACGCCAACGATTTTTACCCTGTAGGTTTAGCGCAAACGCACTTTACGGAAATGGATCGTAAAATTGTTAACGAAACATCCATTGGTACTTTCTTAAAAGGTAAAAACACCTATAACCCAGATCCAACGGTTGTGGATGCATATGGGAAAACCCAAAAAATAGAGAATTTAGATTTATGGGCCCCACAAGCTATTAAGAACGGTCACCGTTGGGGTATGACTATCGATTTATCGAAATGTATTGGGTGTAACGCATGTGTTACTTCTTGTCACTCTGAAAACAACGTTCCTGTTGTAGGTAAAGATGAAGTAAGAAGAAACCGTATCATGTCTTGGTTACGTATTGATAGATATTTCTCTTCAGATATGTCTAAAGCAAGCTCTGGTGATACTGGACTAATTGACATGTATTCTGAAATGGAAGTTCCTTCTGCTTATCCAGAAGCGGTTCACCAACCCGTAATGTGTCAACAATGTAACCATGCCCCATGTGAAACTGTTTGTCCGGTAGCGGCAACAACGCACAGTGATGAAGGGCTAAATCAAATGACGTATAACAGATGTATTGGTACAAGATATTGTGCAAATAACTGTCCATATAAAGTAAGAAGATTCAACTGGTTTAACTATGTAGGAGATTCTAAATTTACAGATGTGAACCCATCTCAAAACGACCTCGCTCGTATGGTATTAAACCCAGACGTAGTTGTTAGAGCACGTGGAGTAATGGAAAAATGTAGCTTCTGTGTGCAACGTATACAAACCGGTAAATTAGATGCCAAGAAAGAAGGTAGAACAGTAAGAGATGGAGAGGTAGAAAGTGCCTGTGCGTCTGTTTGTCCAACCAACGCTATTCAGTTTGGAGATTTAAATGATACCGAAACTAAGGTTAAACATACTTCTGATGATGAAAGAGCCTATCATTTATTAGATGAAGTTGGAACTCAACCTAACGTATTCTACCTAACTAAGGTAAGAAACGTAGAAGGAGAGAGAATTCCTGCTGGTTTAGGTCATGGTGTTTCTCACGCAGCAGCAGATGATCATGGACATGAAGAAACAGAACCGGCAGCCGAAGGCGATGCTCATTCTGATGAACACGCAGCACATTAATTAGATTAGTATTACGATTAAAATAAAACCGAATGGTTAAGGAAGCAGAAGTTAGAGTTCCGTTAATTCTGGGTAAGGATGTAACTTACCACAGTATTACCGAAGACGTATGTCGTCCGATTGAGGGTAAAGCAGGGAAATTATGGTGGCTCATGTTCAGCGTTGCAATAGTCCTTGCAATCTGGGGTACCGGAATGATACTTTACACTATTGGACGTGGTATTGGAGTTTGGGGTCTAAACAACACCGTTGATTGGGCTTGGGATATCACCAACTTTGTATGGTGGGTAGGTATTGGTCACGCAGGAACATTAATTTCAGCGGTACTTCTATTATTCCGTCAAAAATGGAGAATGGCCATTAACCGTTCTGCAGAAGCCATGACCATTTTCGCGGTAATTATGGCAGCACTATTTCCAGGTATTCATATGGGTAGAATTTGGCTTGCTTATTTCGTTTTCCCAATACCTAACCAATTCGGTTCTTTATGGGTCAACTTTAACTCCCCTCTTCTTTGGGATGTATTTGCGATTTCCACCTATTTCTCTGTATCATTTGTATTCTGGTACATCGGACTTATTCCTGATTTCGCTACCATTAGAGATAGAGCTAAGGGACCAATGGCCAAAAAGGTATACAGTCTTTTAAGTTTCGGTTGGACGGGTAACGCGATGGCGTGGGTTCGTTTTGAAGAAGTTTCTTTGGTATTAGCTGGTTTAGCTACTCCATTAGTATTCTCGGTACACTCTATTGTATCTATGGATTTTGCTACCTCCGTTATTCCAGGATGGCATACCACTATCTTCCCTCCTTACTTTGTGGCAGGAGCGGTATTTTCTGGTTTTGCAATGGTACAAACTTTACTATTAGTAGTCAGAAAGGTTTTACACTATGAGAAATATATTACCATCCAACACGTTGAAATGATGAATCGTATTATTACGGTAACAGGTTCAATTGTAGGGGTAGCGTATTTATCTGAATTATTCATCTCTTGGTATTCTGGTGTAGAATACGAAGGATATGCATTTTTGAACAGAGCCACCGGACCTTATTGGTGGGCTTATTTCATCATGATGAGTGCCAACGTTATTTCCCCCCAATTATTTTGGTTCAAGAAATTAAGAACAAGTTTTGTATTCTCTTTCTTCTTATCCATTATTGTAAATATTGGGATGTGGTTTGAGCGTTTTGTGATAATTGTAACATCTCTTCACAGAGATTACATTCCGGCAAACTGGTCTATGTTCCACCCTACTTTTGTAGATATAGGAGTGTATTTAGGTACTATCGGAATATTCTTCGTTTTATTCTTAGGGTTTACCCGAGTGTTCCCAGTATTGGCATTGAATGAGTTAAAATCTATTTTAAAATCTTCCGGTGAATCTTACCGAGATAAAGATAATAGTCACCACTAATATTTGTAGTTAAAGCAAGAACAATGACTAAAGAGAAATTTATATACGGAATGTATAACGATGACGACTTAATGATAGCCGGAATCAAACAATTACAATCCAAAGGAATTCACGTTAGAGATGCATATTCCCCCTTCCCTATTCACGGGCTAGAGGATGTATTAGGTATGAAATGGACCAGAATTGCAATTGCTGCATTTATTTTTGGGATCACCGGTTTAACGTTGGCAATTATAACTATCAATTATATGATGATTATGGATTGGCCATTGAATATTGGTGGAAAACCAAATTTCCATTTTTACCAAAATTTACCCGCATTTATTCCAATTATATTTGAGTTTACGGTACTATGTGCAGGTCACGGAATGGCTATAACATATTTTTTTAGAAATATGACTTTACCCGGACTACCTGCTAGAAACCCGCATCCAAGAACAACGGATGATCATTTTGCTATTGAAATAGCAGAAAGAGAAAACGAAAAATTCTCAAAAGAAGAAATAGAAACGATGATCTCAGAATCTGGGACCGTTGCTGTTTTTGAAAAAGAGAGAATCGTCAAATTCCTATAATCCATTAGCAATGAAAAGAAACGATTTAAATATTATGAATATCGCTAAGAAATTATCTGGAGCTTTATTTATTGGTCTTATAGGATTAAGTTTACATTCATGTACTTCAGATCCTAACTCTCCTGGTTTAGAATATATGCCAGATATGTACCGTTCTCCAGCTTTGGAGCCAAACATGCAACAAAAGGATGAATACGCAGCAGACAGCCAAGCGGTTCGTCTGCCGGCTGTAGGTACTATTCCAAGAGGTTTTATGCCTTTTTCAATTCCTGAATCAAAGGAAGGATATGCACTAGCAGCAGATTTAAAAAACCCGCTTCCATATAGCGCAAAAACATTAAAAGAAGGTAAAGTGATTTATGGGAAAATGTGTTCTCATTGTCACGGTAAAACGGGTAAAGCAGATGGCGGAGTCATTAAAAATTCAGAATATCCACCACCACCTGCATACGATGGTGCCATTAAAGATCTTCCAGCTGGAAAAATTTTCTATTCAATTACGTATGGAAAAAACATGATGGGTTCTCATGCCTCTCAAATTTCGCAAAAAGATAGATGGAAACTTGTTTTCTATGTACAACAATTACAAGGGAATGATGTTGCTGCTCTGTACGCTGATAAAACAGTGGAAGTACCCGCAACGGAAACTTTATCAGTAACAGACGCTCATTAATAGTTAGCAGATTAATAACACAAGAAATATTAGATAAATGGACCAATTTACATTTACAGATAAATCCAAAAAAATCTTTATCGCTTTGATGATGATTGGAGTGGCATCAATAATCTACGGAGTATTGGATAGCTCTATTTCGTCACATAGAATATGGACAAGCGCACTCATTAATGGATGGTTCTTTTTTAGTACCGCAATGATGGGTACCGTATTTATTGCTATAAACTCGGCATCTCAATCCGGATGGGTGGTTGTTTTAAAACGTGTATTCGAAGCCGTAAGTATGTATGTGCCTATCGGTGCTGTTACCTTGATCCTTGTTTTTGTTGCATCTAGTTTACATTGGAATCATATTTACCATTGGATGGCTGAAGGAATAACAGATCCAAACAGTTCGCATTATGATGCACTAATTGCCCACAAAGAACCTTACTTAAATCTACCTTTCTGGTGGGGAAGAGCTTTGGTGATTTTAGGTACCTGGGTGGCGTTTACATACATCTACCGTAGAAAATCTTTAAAAGAAGATCAAGAAGGTGGATCAAAAATTTATACAGGTAGCATGGTAACATCTGCTATATTCTTAGTATTCTTTAGTTATTCTTCGGTAGTGGCTTCATGGGATTGGTTAATGTCCATTGATGCGCACTGGTTCTCTACCTTATACGGATGGTATGTATTCTCAGGAATGTGGATTGCAGGAATGATCATGGTATTCTTATTAACACATTATTTAATGAGTCGCGGATATTTAAAAGAAGTAAACGCCAGTCACATTCATGATTTAGGTAAGTTTATTTTCGGTATTTCATTTTTATGGACGTACTTGTTTTTTAGTCAATTTATGTTGATTTGGTATGCTAATATTCCAGAAGAGGTTACTTACTATATTCCAAGACTAAACGATTATACCATTTCATTTTGGGGTATGGTTCTCATAAACTTCGTAGTACCCATGTTATTTTTGATGTCTAAAACAACGAAAAGAAACAGAAATGTTCTTGCGGTTGTCTCGGTAATTATTTTCTTTGGTCATTGGATGGATATCTACTTTTTAATTACTCCTGGTGCTATGAAATCAGAAGGAAGCGTTGGAATTGTAGAAATAGGAATGTTATTCGGCTATTTAGGATTGTTCTTATATGTGGTATTTAGAGAACTTGCAAAAGCACCAATGGTGGTTAAAAATCACCCATTGCTCAATGAAAGTAAACATCACCACATTAACTAAAATATTAAATGGAACCACCCACCGAAAGGGTGTGTAGTTCCTATTTTTTCTCAAAGAAAATCCTTTGAGCTTTGTTTAAATAATTTATAACTAAATCAATCAATATGGGCTTTTTATTAGGCTTTGCCGCTCTTCTTCTTGCAGTGGTACTTCTTATTCAAATCATTCGAGTATTTGAACTTACTTCTAAGTTAAGTGGGAACGATCAAAGTAAGATTAGTTTTAAAGACAATCGAACTCGTGCTTTTTCTTGGTTAGCATTTATCATTTGGTATTTCGCCTTGTTTATTTGGGTAGTCATGAAATGGGGTCCTTTGGTACTTCCAGAAGCGGCTTCCGAACATGGGGCGACAATTGACTTTTTGTTCGACTTGAACTGGGCAATAATTATTATCGCATTTGTTATTACCCACCTTGTATTAGTCACGTTTATTATTAAATACTATGCGAAACCAGGTTCAAAAGCGACTTTCATTACCCATAACAATAAGTTAGAGATGTTTTGGACCGTTGCGCCCGCAGCCGTTCTTGCAGTAATCATAATTTACGGACTACAAACTTGGAATGAATACAATGGGGATGTAGAACCGGATGCCATCCATATTGAACTGTATGCAAAGCAGTTTGATTGGACCGCACGTTACGCTGGTGATGACAACCAACTAGGTAAAGCCAACTTTAATTTCATTAATACAGCTAATGCTTTAGGTTTGGTTACAGAGGAAACCATCAAAATAAGAATTACCGAATTAGAAGAGCAAATTGCAGAATTGAAGACGTATTTAACCACTATTCCAAAAGAAGGGTTAAAAGAATCGGAAACTTTAGCAGCTATTCATCATAAAGAAACACAACTTTCAAAAATTCATGCTTTTAGAAGAAACAATCAGTTAGCCAAGAATGCAGCTAAAGATGATAAGCTTGTAAAAGTAGAATTTCATATTCCTGTAGGACGTCAAGTAAATTTCTCTATGCGATCTCAAGATGTTATTCATAGTGCATTTATGCCTCACTTTAGAGCGCAAATGAATTGTGTACCAGGAATGGTAACACGTATGCGTTTTAAACCAACTATTACAACCGCAGAGATGCGTAAAAAAACAGGTAACCCAGCATTCGATTATTTGTTACTATGTAACAAAATTTGTGGAGCCGCTCATTACAACATGCAAATGAATGTAATTGTAGATACTCCGGAAGATTACGCAAAATGGATTGCAGAGCAAGTTACTTTCCACTCGAAATTAATGGCAACTTTAGGAATGACAGAAATTGATAATCAATTAGCTCAAAACAAACAATAATATTTACTATGAGCAATACAGCACACGCAGCAGATCACCATCACGAAACGTTTATTAGTAAATACGTTTTTAGTCAAGATCATAAGATGATTGCAAAACAATTCTTGGTAACAGGAATGTTTATGGCAACGATTGGTATGTTAATGTCTACATTATTTAGAATTCAACTGGCTTGGCCAGGGGAAGGATTTGCCATAATCAATTTCTTTTTAGGCGATAAATGGGCTCCAGAAGGAGTGATGGACCCTAACATGTACTTAGCATTAGGTACCATTCATGGTACTATCATGGTGTTTTTCCTTTTGACCGCAGGTTTAAGTGGAACTTTTGCCAACTTACTGATTCCATATCAAATTGGAGCACGTGACATGGCTTCTGGTTTCATGAATATGCTTTCTTATTGGTTGTTTGCCTTATCATCGGTAATCATGATCGCCTCTCTATTTGTAGAAACTGGTCCTGCTTCTGCAGGTTGGACCGTTTATCCTCCGCTATCTGCTTTACCGCAAGCAATGCCAGGTTCTGGGTTAGGTATGACACTATGGTTGGTTTCCATGACTTTGTTCATCGCCTCTTCTATGATTGGTGGCTTGAACTACATTGTAACCATAATGAACCTGCGAACTACTGGGATGTCAATGACTCGTTTGCCATTAACAATTTGGGCCTTATTAGTTACCGCAATTTTGGGTCTTTTATCTTTCCCCGTTTTACTATCTGCCGCATTACTTCTATTGTTTGATCGAAGTTTTGGAACGTCTTTCTACTTGTCAGACATTTTTATTGCAGGGGAAGCGCTAGATTACAACGGAGGATCACCCATTCTTTTTGAACACTTATTTTGGTTCTTAGGACACCCAGAGGTATATATTATTCTTTTACCTTCTTTAGGTATCACCTCTGAGGTGATTGCTACCAATGCACGTAAACCAATTTTTGGTTACAAAGCGATGATCGGTTCAATATTAGCCATTGCTTTCTTATCGTTTATTGTATGGGGTCACCATATGTTCTTAACCGGTATGGATCCTTTCTTGGGTAGTGTATTTACATTTACTACTTTATTGATTGCCATTCCATCAGCTGTTAAGGTGTTTAACTATTTAACGACTTTATACAAAGCAAATATCCAATTTACGCCAGCAATGATGTTCTCATTGGGTATGGTTTCTACATTCATCTCTGGTGGGTTAACAGGAATTATTTTAGCAGATGCAGCTTTAGATATCTCTGTTCACGATACGTATTTCGTAGTAGCTCACTTCCATATTGTAATGGGCTTCTCTGCAGTAAATGCAATGTTTGCTGGTGTATACCACTGGTTCCCTAAAATGTACGGTAGAATGATGAATCAGAAATTAGGTATCATCCACTTTTGGGCGACACTAGTATCAGGTTACGGAGTTTTCTTCCCAATGCACTTTTTAGGATTAGCAGGAGTACCTAGACGTTACTATACCAATTCTGAGTTCCCGTTGTTTGATACCTTTATTGATATGAATGTATTGATGACCGTGTTTGCTATCATCGCAGCATTAGCTCAGTTCATTTTCTTCTTTAACTTCTTCTATTCAATGAAAAGAGGGCCAAAAGCACCTCAAAATCCATGGAGAGCTAATTCATTAGAATGGACTACTCCGGTAGAGCACATTCACGGTAACTGGCCTGGAGATTTACCTGTTGTACACAGATGGCCTTACGATTACAGTAAGCCTGGTAAAGCAGAGGATTTTGTTCCGCAAATCGTTCCTTTAGAAGACGGGGAAGTAGATGGTGAACACTAAAAAGATATCTCTTTTAAAATTCAAGCCCTTGCATTTATGCAAGGGCTTTTTTGTGTTTCTACTATTAATTATATCCACTCCAACCCAGGCCCAATTTTTTGATACTATCCAAAACGCCTTAACGTACAAACCCACATTAGACCTAAAATTTGAATCTCGTAATTCATTTTTTAATAATGAATGGGCCCTCATTAGTGGCATACGCGTTGGTTTAAATTACGACCATACCTTTAAAGTGGGATTGGGATATAGCTGGCTTCGTAAAGAAATTCAACACTCCATTAGTATTGAAAATAAACCGACACAAGCTGACTTCTTTTTTCATTACGTCACCGTCTATGGTGAATATACTTTCTACGATGAAAAACCCTTCTCCATGACCATATTCGCCTCTGTAGGAGGTGGACGTTCCTGGGATAGATACACTAACTCAGAAGGTAACCGACAAACCGCTAACAGCAGCTTTGTATTTGTTTATGAACCTTACATGACCGGAATGGTAGATGTATTAAAATACTTCAAAGTAGGTGCCGGAATGGGATTTCGATTGGCCATTTCTGGCGATCAATTTGCGAGAAATAGGTTAAACACTCTGATCTATGTATTTAAACTTCAGGTAAAGATTTCAGATATTAGGGATGATCTAAAAAAAAGATGAAAATTTCACAAATAAATATGCTAGTTTAGCCAACTTGAAACTTATATTTAAATCTGGATCCGAAAAAAATAAATGAACAACCCGCTTATCATATCCACTATTTGTGAGCATTCATCCCGTCTAAGTGAACTTAATCCAGAACATGAGAAACTCCAAAATGGATATATTGGTTCTTCAATCAGAGAGTTAGAAGAGCATTTAATTAAAAACAAAACACAAACCCACATACTTTTTGTTCAAACCAAACCTGATTTTATTCTAAATATAAATTTCATTCTTTGGCGTAAAAAATTTCATATTGATTTCATTTTTGTAGGACCCATTCTTCCAAAAGAGTTAATATCCGTGATTATTTCTAATTCTATAAGTGGGTTTTTAACCGAGGAAGACTTATTGTTACCCCAATTAAACCTTTGGATTCATGAAATAAAAAAAAATGGGTATATCACCAATAAACATGTTCCGGAAGAATATTGGATCAACCGCCCTTCGTTTACGTATCCACGTGTAATACCCGAATTAACAGATAGAGAATTTCAGGTTTTGGTTTTCGTTTGTCATGCTATGCCACCCACATTGATAGCACAAAAATGTAATACTAGCGAAGCCAACGTGCGTAAAGTAATTATCCAATTACGGCAAAAAATACCCTCTCATTCAACGGCAGAGCTAATTGTAATTTGTATCGCAAATTTATGGGTTGAAATAGACACCAATATCTATAATTACAAAAGTGAAATTTAGTATCAAATTTGTTACCTCATAAATAAGTTGAAAGAAGTTAATTTACACCATTAACAATTAACTTAAACTTTTACCAAAAATGAAAAACCTTTTTCCACACCAAACACCAAACACCAAACACCAAATTTAAAATTCACCAATCTATTACCAATAATAGCCCTTTTATTTTTTAGCACAACCTTATCTGCTCAAATCAAGGTTTGGCCAAATAATTCCGTATCCATAGCAAATACCACACTTCAACCAAACTCTGGCTTTATGGATATTTGGAGAAGTGTTTACATAGGCCCAACAAATGCCACTTCCGGTTGTTCCATTACCAATTATCCAAATTCAACCCAACCCATTTTACTACCGCAATGGTCAAGTACCATGTGGCTCGGTAAAGAAGGCTCACGGATGTACAGAGTGTATTCCAGTAGGTTCTACCAAGCACAAGGTAATTCGGTTTGGGCAATTTCTGACGCCAGATTAAAAAAGGACATTACCCCATGGAAAGAAAGTGCTCTGGCAAAACTTTCATTAATAAATGCCTATCGATATGATATGGATCCTGAGAAATTTACGAATGTACCCGAAGAAAGAATGGCATTAATGACCAAAGAAGGTGAAAACCAAATAGGATTCCTAGCCCAAGAACTAATAAAGGTCTTCCCGGAAATGGTAGATGCTCCTGAAGAGGGGTACATGGCCGTAAATTACGGTATGCTAATTCCTGTTTTATTGGAGGCTATAAAAGAACAACAAGCATTAATTTTAGAATTGCAAGGCAAAGTGGAAGCTTTGGAAGCTAAATAATACAATTATTTCCTTATACCAATTTTCATTAGTATCTTAAATGGTATAATTATCACTTACTACATTATGAATATTAAAAAATATACATCTTTATTATTAATTAGTTGTGCATTGCTGCTCATTCAAAGTTGTAAATGCGATGACCCAAGCGATCCAAGTTGTCCCAATTTTGATCCTTGTTTATGCGTAAACGAAGATTTTGCAAATTTTAAAATGGAAGAACGTATAATGATGTTCGGTCGTGGTGAATATGTAGAAACTGTAAATACGGTTGAAGGCAATACCATTTATTTCTCCATTCTAGACGAAAATGTAGATAGTGTACATTGGAAAATTGGTACAGATCCCAAAATTCGTGAAGGGAATAACATAGATTTGTTTTTTGATTCACCTTTTGGAGACATTGAAATACGTTGCATATCCTATAAAAAATCAGTTGCCTCATGCTTGGGGGAAAATGCTATTATTGATACCATTTATAAAACACTACATGTACACAATTGGTGGGATGTTCCTTATTTAGGAGATTTTGAAGGGAGTAGTAATGCTGAACCAGGTATCATATTCAATACAACAATTGATACCATGTCTTACTGGGATGGTTTTGGTTTTGCAAATCAAAGAACACCAATAACTTACTTAGAAAATTTTCCGAATAACTATCAAATGCCAATACCCCCAGATGGCCTTAACATTCCAAATCGATCAAGTACTCGTTTTCTATATAATGGGTTTATTCTAGCCGGAGCGGCCGATTTAGGTTCCGCTATTGCAATCTATCATCTCAATTCAAAAAACATAAACATAGAATACGAATTTCTAGTTGATAACAAGTGGGAGGTTTTCAACTACACTGGTCAACAAATAAATTAAAATTTTAATAATTATGAAATCCTTAATACTATTATTATTCCTTTTTACGGGAATAACCACCACGGTAATTAGCCAAGAACCATTTTGTGAACCAAACACCATTACCACTAATCCTGATTATCCAGGAAATCAAGGACTTTTTGATTGGAGATTGACTCCATTAAATTACGGTATGTTAATTCCTGTTTTAT
>JBLFZF010000076.1:0-13098 GCA_047610145.1 Salibacteraceae bacterium
TAACGATTGTTCGGCCTCGTTTTTTTTGAATGCGTTAACTTGCACCAAATTATTTTTATGAGCTTAAAAGATCAAATCAACACCGATATAAAGAATGCAATGCGTGCCAAAGAGGCCGATAAATTATCTGCTTTAAGAGCAGTGAAAGCGGCAATTATTGTAGCGGAAACAGCAGAAGGTAGTACCGGTAGTTTGACGGAGGAGGAAGAAGTGTCTATTCTATCTAAATTGGTAAAGCAAAGAAAAGATGCCGCTGAATTATACAGTGGTCAAGATAGAGCTGATTTAGCAGATCCAGAAATATTTCAAGCAGGTGTAATTGGAGTTTATTTACCTACGCAAATGGGTGAAGATGAAGTGCGGGAGGTGGTTCAGGCTCAAATTGCCAAAGTAGGTGCTTCAGGTCCTTCAGATATGGGTAAAGTAATAGGTCCGGTAATGGGGATGTTAAAAGGTAAAGCAGATGGAAAAATGATTTCTTCTTTGGTGAAGGAAGAGTTAAATACATAGGGTTTTATTAAATAAGGGAAAGAATATACAGAAAGCCGTATTCCGCATAAGCGGAATACGGCTTTCTCAATTTATAATACTGCGCTCTAAGGGATTGAGTAAATTTGTGGTGAATAACTTTATTAACGTTAACAACATTGTTATACGCGCATACTAAATAGAAAAGTTATTTTCGCAACCCCAAAAAAGGTAATATGATTAAAAAATTGGTTGTACTGTTGTTGCTTATTCCTGTGGTAGGAGTGTCTCAAAACCAAGAGATTGCTACGTTTATGAGTTATAATTTATTGAATTACAGAAATGAAACTAGTTTTTGTACCAATGCGAACAATTCACCTATAGCCAAGGAAGGGTACTTCAAAACAATTTTCGAGCATATTCAACCAGATTTGATTGCGTGTAATGAGTTAGGGTCTAATCCGACAAATGCCGTAAAAATTCTTGAGCGTTGTTTGAATGTGAATGGAGAAACCAAGTTTCAAATGGCTCAGTTTTCAACGAGTTCTGGCTCCGGTTTATCAAATGCATTTTTCTATAATGGAGATATGTTTAGCATGAAATCTACCGATAAGATATTAAACGATCTTACTGGTAATTCATTAGTTCGTTTAATTGATGTATTCACTTTATATTACAATGATGCGAATTTACCTCTCGGTTCTGACACCACATTTCTGACTGTTTTTGTCGCGCACTTAAAAGCGGGAAACGGAAGCTCAAATGAAACTCAACGAGCAAACGCGACTGCTTCTTTGATGAACTATATAGAAATGGAAGGAATAACCGGAAACTATATTTTTTCTGGAGATTTCAACGTTTACAAGGCGTCTGAAGCTGCTTTTCAAAACTTGGTAAACCCTTCCAATCCACAAGTTAAATTTATTGACCCAGTAAATAGAATGGGAAACTGGAATAATAACGCTACTTATGCCGATGTTCATACCCAGTCTACACATGCCACAGGTAATGGTTGTGCAAGTGGTGGTGGTTTAGATGATCGCTTTGATTTCGCTTTGATTTCTGCAAGTATTAAAAACGATGCAGATAATATTGATTATGTGAGTAATAGTTATAAAGCAGTGGCGAATGATGGGAATCATTTTAATGGATCCATCAATAATCCGGCAAACATCTCTGTTCCAGCAGCAGTGCTAGATGCTATTTACAATGGAAGTGATCATTTACCCGTAGTTTTGGATATGGTCATCACTGAGGCCCAGCCTAATACCGTAGCTGAAATTAAGCAAAGCACTTTTCAAGTTGACTTAGTTAACCCAGCAATGGGAGAGATTAAAGGCGTGGTTACCGGTGAAATAGGCGTATATACTGTTAGGGCTTATTCTATTACGGGTAAATTATTACTGCAAAATACGTTCACAAACCGAAATAAAGGAACTTTTTCTGTAGCTATAAACTATAAAGGAATGGTCTTAGTACAGGTTATTAGTGAGTCTGGGGTTAAAAAAGTATTTAAGATAGTTCAAAATTAACATGGAGTTCACGTTGCAATTTTATATGCGAGTAAAAACGAGTTACATTTGCACCCCCAAATAAAAAATAGGCAAGTCAAAGTGTCGGCTTCATTATTGAATGAGATAGAATGAGATTAAGTTTACTAGTATTTGTAGGAATTGTGTGTAGTATAAATGTAGCGGCTCAACAATTTGATGAGTCTACTACAAAAGTATCGGATGTTAGGTTGAATGTAACTAATATCGGTACGTTCGGAAACGCTTTTAGAGGGTACCGTGATGGAAGTGGGTCTCAGAGTTGCGAGTATCCTGTTGGATCTGGTGTAGAGCACTTATTTGAAGCTGGTTTTTGGTTTGGCGGTAAGGTAAATGGTCAAACTTTAGTATCTACTTCGGCTTATGACGCTTCTCAAGGATATTCTACTGGAAAAGCAGGTTTTGAGTTTACCAATTCAAGTGGTCCACTCAAAATAAGATCTTCTTATTTTGATAGTCCGTACTATTCTCCAGATGCCATTTCTCATGAAGATTTCGTTTCGGTGTATACCGATTCTAACATACTTATTCCGGGGACTCAAATTCCAATTCAAAATCATAATAACCCTTTGAATATTGAGGTTGTTGGACATACTTATAACTGGAATTATACCTTTAGTAACTTTTTTGTTATTACTAATTTTTACATTGTAAATCATGGAAATAGTGTGATTGATGATGCGCATTTTGCTTTTTGGGCAAACTCAGTAGTTAGAAATATTAATATTACAGCTGCGGGTTCTGGTGGGGCAGGGTTTTATGATAAAGGAGGAAATGGTTTTTTAGATTCTTTATATATGTCTTATTGTTATGATAAAGGAGGAGATGTTGGATTTACAGATTCCTATATTGGTCAAAAATTTTTAGGCGCAGAAGATAAAAATGGTTTCCATCATCCCGCGTTGTTAGATTCTAACGGTATGCCTACGTCTGATTTAGATATTCATTACAATGTGTGGCAATTCAATAACACCTCTGATCCTATTTACTTTTTGCCACAAGATGATAATCAACGCTACAAAAAAATGTCAGGGGGGTTAAATCAATCAGAATGTTGGGATCAGAACAATAGCACGAATGGTAATTGTAGTTCAAAATCTATTCAAGAACAAATCAATGAAATGGG
Source organism: Salibacteraceae bacterium (assembly GCA_047610145.1). Classification (GTDB taxonomy): domain Bacteria; phylum Bacteroidota; class Bacteroidia; order Flavobacteriales_G; family Salibacteraceae; genus CAJXZP01. Next base: position 3,145 of record JBLFZF010000076.1, read on the forward strand.
AAATCGCTCGGATTTAGTTTCGGTAGGACCATTTAAAGATTTTGCGCCTGGCGATACTTTAAATATTACGTACGCTTTTATTTTAGGTCCTAAAAAGGATGATGGAAACGACCCCGCTTTAAACACCTTGGCGCAGAAAGAGTTTTTCATGCAAAATGCAGGTTGGGCACAAACAGCTTATAATGGAGAGGATGTGAACTTTAATGGCGTCTTGGATCCCGGAGAAGATGTCGATGGAAATAAAAAAATCACGAGGTATATCTTACCTACTCCGCCTAACTCACCTCGAACTAGAATTGATGCTACCGATAATAGAATTGATATCTATTGGGCAAATAATTCGGAATCTTCGATAGATCCAATTACCCAAGAAATGGATTTTGAAGGGTATAGAGTGTATTCTTCAAAATTAGGTTTTGATGTGGCTACTACACCGCCAAAATTAGAGTTTGTCAAGATTGGCGAGAATGATGTTCCAAATAACGGTTTATTTAACGATATTGGATTTGAGTCTATCCGTTTAGAAGAACCGGCCAGATTTGATGGAGATACAAACGAGTACGTTTACAAGTACAGTATCAATAATGTGCAAAATGGCTGGCAATATGCAGTAGCGGTTACTGCATTTGATAGAGGCAATCCAGGCGCTAATTTAGAGTCGTTAGAATCAAGTCCTAATTTCAATAACTTCAGAGTTTTTGCAGGTAAAGATGCGGTAGCAGACTTAGTGGAGAATGGCCCTTTTGCTTATCCCAATCCTTACTATGCAGGGGCTGCTTGGGAAGGAACGAGTTCTTTTCAAGAAGAAAGCAGAAAAATTATTTTCGCAAATTTACCCGCTAGATGTACTATTCGAGTATACACCACTGCGGGTGATTTACTAGATGAGTTGGGTCACGATGGCGGATACGATGGAACAGACATTAGATGGTTTGAAACCTTTGGGGCGGAAGATTCAGAGAAAAACGTGTTCTCAGGTGGAGAACATGCATGGGATTTATTAACACAAAGCAATCAAATTTTGGCTAGGGGCTTGTACATCTTTACCGTAGAAGACTTAGATACAGGAAAACTTTATAAATCTAAATTTTTAATAATTAAGTAAACAATCAAAATCAAATAATATGAAAACAAATTTACTTTTAGTAGTATTTGCACTTTCTTCTGTTTTAGGATTCTCACAGATAAATAATGTGAGTATTAATGACGTTCAATTCGTGTCGATAACAGATTTAAATGCCTGTACAGATTTATCGTCTTATGACGGAGATACCGTAAAAGTTAGAGGTATTGCTTTACACGATGGTAACCTTACAGAGGTTTCATCTGGATCGGTAACCGGTGGTTGTCGTCCTGGAATTCACTTATTAGATACTGCAAATGCAGGTATGGGTGGAGACTTTTCTGGTATTCAAATCCACGGTGTAGAAGCGGGAGATAATTCTAACCCAGTAACAGCACTTCACCAAATTGTTGCCGGTGATGTAGTTGAAATTACAGGTGTTTTAGGAACCTACCAAGGAGAAACTCAAATTTATCCTTTAGGGAACTCTTCTGTAACTGTTTTATCACCCGTTGCTGCTCCAATGCCAAGAATGGTTTCTGTAGGAGATTTAAACGATGCCAACAGAGTAAATAAATTAGTTACTGGTGAGCCAATAGAGGGTTCATTGATTATGTTGAATAATGTAACAGTGACGGCAGTAAATTCTTTTGGTAGTGGTAGAGTAAGTTTAGATGTAACAGATGCAAGTGGAAACACGATTAATGTATCTGATCGTTTTTTAGTACAAAGAACACCGTCTTACACAACGGTTAATCCAAACTCTCCGCAAGCTACAGGTAGTTTTGTAATTCCTCCAGTTGGTTTAGTTTACGACACTTTAATTGGTATTGTATTGCACTCTGAAAATGGATGTACTGGTGGTGCTGGTCGTGGTTACGAAATCAATCCTTTTAATGCTTCTCACTATGTGATTGGGGTAACACCTCCATCTATCACGAATGTAATGAGAATGCCAACAGCTCCTACTTCTGCGGATGCTCCTGTTGTTGACTGTAAAATCTTAGATTTTGATGGTTCTGTAGCGGCTGCATTTTTACATTACACAAGCGATATCGCTACCGGTTCTTTTGATAGTGTAGCTTTAACATTGAAAAGTGGATCTCAAGATGAGTATACTGGAACTATTCCAGCTATGACTGATGGAGATATGGTAGGTTATTTTATCAGATCAGTAGATAACGATGGCAACATGTCACAGTATCCAGCAACTCCTGGGGGGGCTGCTACAAATAATGTAGTTGTTTACACCGTAAGAGATAACGGGTTGCAAATTGTAGATATCCAAAAAGTATTGGATTACAACAGAAATGAGTCATATTACAAGGGTGATACGGTTACGGTTACTGGTGTAGTTTCTGCTTCGGCTAAAGATTATGATCTAGGATACGTGTATATTCAACAAACTGGTGCTACGGAATGGGCTGGTTTATCATTAATTGGTAACTCTGATTTAGTTCTTTTAAAACGAACAGAAGAAGTAACGGTTACGGGTGTTATTGAAGAATATTATTCTTTCACTAGAATGAACGTAATTGATGTGGTGAAAACCGGGAATTTAGTTCCTGTAGAAACAACGTTCTTAGATCCTTCGGATAACGCATTGTATACGTCTGGTGAAATTGAAAAATACGAAAGTATGACTGTTGGTTTCGAAAATGGAACAACTGGTTTATTTATGACAGATGAAGATGCAGGTTTTGGAGATTACGCAGTAAGTACTTCAGCAACCGCAACGCAATCAATAATGGTGACTGCTGGTCGTCAAAGTAGTAGTGCATTTGCTTCGTTATGGGTTTCTTTAGTAACAGACGGATACTATTGGGATAATGATGGTCAAATGGAAGTAGATACTGTAATTACATCAGCTACCATGCAAATGGATTCTCTTTCAGGCGTTTTATACTTCGGTTTTGGAAACTATAAATTGTTACCTCGTAACAACGATGACATCGTTAATCTTTCGGATAATGGGACACCTATTGCATTAGATACGACTAATTACAACTACCCAGTTTCTGTGGTAGAGTTGAATGGTAAATCAATTGAGACTTTAGTTTACCCTAATCCAGCTTCAGACCAGGTCACTGTTTCTGTAGACGGATTAACCAACTTTTCTGTAGCCGTTTACGATCTATCTGGTCGTCAAATCATGGAAACGATTAATGCAAATAGCTTTGCAAGAATTTCTGTAAGCCCACTTCCAAACGGAGTGTACTTCTTGAAAGTTTCTGATCGTTCAGGAAACCAATTAGCTATTGATAAAGTGATCATAAGACACTAAAATTTATTCCCGTGTGTGATTCTGTCACACACGGGAATTTTTATTAAAATCTTGTGTAGATTTTAAACCATTACAAATGAAATTACTTTACAAAATCATTGTTGTCTTTGTCGCTACGCTACTCATAATTGGGTGCAAGCGTAAATTTGACAAGATTCCAAATACGGAACCAGAAACTTTAATTTCGCCAGAAAGCATTAATTTAACAGGAGATAACCGGTTAAATAGTGTGGTGTTCTTAAGTTGGTTTGGTACAGATCTAGATGGGTATGTAGCGAGTTATGAAATTTCATTAGACAACCAAAATTGGGTGTCAACTACCGCCAACGATAGTACTTTTAGCTTTACCTTAAATCCGGGTTCTGATACTACGGATATTAACTTTTATGTGCGATCTATTGATAACGAAGGTTTTATAGATCCCTCACCAGCGTACCTAAAGGTGCCATTAAAAAACACGCCTCCTGTGGTGTTTTTTAATGTAAATGGTTTTCCACAGGACACCACAAATATTGTGACCACTTTTACATGGGATGCAACCGATGTAGATGGAAACGAGACAATTACAAAAGCATATTTAAAAGCCAATCAAGGGGATTGGTTAGAAATAGATATCAATGAAGAAATGATTTCATTGGTGCCTCAAGACGTAACACAAACAGGTTCCGTATCTGCGAATGTGTTTTACGGCACAAATCAATTGCCATTGTCAACTCCTTTAAATGGACTAGTGGTAGGGGATACCAACCACTTCTTTTTGAAAGTAATTGACTTCGCAAACGCAGAGAGCGTTCCAGATACTTCTGAGGTAGTATTTATCAAGCCAAAAACGTCCGATATTTTATACATTTCGGCATTACCTAAAACCCCTACAGATGTCTACAAAGGAGCAATTAGTCCAATAGCAGCGAACTATGAGTTCATCGACTATTCTATAGATAACGGCATAAACCAACCTGGGTTTTGGTCACCTACTTTTGATTTATTGCTGGCTAATTATGATCAAGTAATCATGACCTCTGATGAATCTATTTTCACCAACTCGGCCACGGGTAGAAAAGATGTGTTTTTAGCCTTTGCGGCTCCTTCTGTTCAAGTATTTAGTAACAATGGTGGAAAGTCTTTAGTCGCCACATCTTTTAATAAAGGGCAAGATATTTCTGGTATCACAGGCGTTTTTCCTATTGATAGTTTATCCTCTGCAAACGGACAAGCGCGATTGTACCCAGATAGTGCAATAGTGTCTATGCAAGGAGTAAATTATCCAGATTTGAGTCCTTCTTTTATTATCTCCGGATTGTCTCCATTTTACATATCTATTGGTGCGGAAGAATCTTATGCAGCAGAAATTTTTAAACAAGGGGGCTGGGAAGGACCAGCAACAGTAGGTGCACGAAGAAAAAACGGGAATAATAATTATTACCAATATTTCTTTTCTGTACAACTGTACAAATTAGACCAATCAACTACGGATTTACAGAATTTATTTGATCAGATACTAAACAATGACTTTAACTGGTAAAATAGTAACAAGCATTGCGCTTTGTTTCAGCTTTCTGTTTTCTTTCTCGTCTATGGCGCAAGGAAAACTGTCAGGTGTAATACAGGATGCAAACACGAAAGAAACCTTAATTGGAGCCACGGTTCTTATTGTGGGTACCTATAAGGGTTCTTCTACAGATATTGATGGTAATTACACCATTCCAGATATTAAGAAAGGAGATTATTCTATTAAAGTGAGTTTTATTGGATATGCCGATAAAATTTTTAATGGAATTACTATTAAAGATGGACAAACGACCACTTTAAGTACTGAATTGAGCTTGCGTTCACAAACCTTAAAAGCGGTGGAGATTGTAGGGGAGAAAAACCTTATTGATTTAGAGTCCGGATCTTCAGAAGTTAAAATTAGTCAAGATGCCTTGTCAGAAATGAATGCAAGGGATGTCACCGAGGTGGCTGCAATGCAAGCCGGTGTTAATAAAACAACAGATGGTATTTCCATTCGTGGGGGTAGAGTGTATGAAACCCAATATGTAGTAGACGGAATTTCTGTGGAAGATCCATTAGCGGGTACCGGTTCGGGTATTAGCGTTTCTTCTTCGTCTATTCAAGATATAAAAATTACTACAGGTGGATCTGGAGCAGATCAAAGTGGGGGTATGGCAGGGGTGATTTCTACCAAGATTAGAGAAGGTGGAGATAAGTTTCAAATTGGTGGTTCTTGGACACGTGACAATTTAGGCTTTGATGAGAATACATCTCATGCTTGGAATACCGATATCATGAACCTGAATTTAGGGGGAGCAGTGCCCGGTACTAAAAAGAAATTACGTTATTTCTTAGCTTTCGATGCCACACTAACCGATGACTACTTCGGTCCAACCGCTAATCAATTACATAGTTCTTTATTGCCTTCCAATGACTCTATTTGGGCACCTCGTTACAATAACTCGTATTCTAATACGATTAAGTTGACCTATGAATTAAAGCCAGGCACAAAGTTCTTTATTACGAATCAGCATAGTTTGAAAATTAACCAAAACTCTAGAACATTACAAATTGTTGGGTTTGACCAAGTTTTGGCCCCTGGTTTTCAATACCAAAGAAGTTTAAATCTAGATAACGCCACAACGTATACGCAACAATCTAATTTAACGGTGCTTAACATGAATCATTTCTTCAATAACAATTGGAGTGTGAATGCATCAATAGGTAGGCTATTTACTAATTTAAGAGCGGATGCCAACGGACGACCTTTTAGAACGGAAACAGTCGATAAAATTTTGGATGAGGATGATATTGTGACGAACCCAGTAGGAATTTTTAATCCAGGGGATCCAATAGTATATACGCAACCTGGTCCGTGGTTGTATAATAACGGAGGTATTACCGGTACATGGCATGATCATTACGTGCAAGATTATACCGTGAAAGCCAAAGTGGGATATTATCCAGATAACAAAACACACCGTTTTAGTTTTGGCTTTGAACATCACTTTCAAGAGTATCAATGGACCGATGTATTTAAACCTTGGGTAGGTGCTCCCATTGTGATTAACGATACGTTAACCACACCATCAACTAGTGTAGGAGTGTCTAGTGATATCTGGAATGTGAAACCTAATAATGGGGCTATTTATGCGCAAGATGTAATTACGTATAAAGGTATTGTTGCTACTATTGGAGCACGATTAAACTATTGGTCTCAAGGGAGCTATATTGATGATGTGGTGGCCGATCCTAACTCACCTGTTGTGGATCAAATTAGAGAAGACTATATGAGTGAAACGTTTGGTATGTTTGGTAAAAGATACAAAGCGCGGGTACTTCCAAAAATTAATGTTTCATTTCCAGTAACTGACAATAATGTGCTGTATTTCAACTACGGTCACTTTATGCGTTTACCGCATCCAAGGTTTGTGTACCAAGGATTAGATTCTAGGTACCAACAGAATTCTTTCTTGAGTAGTTTAGGAAATCCAAATTTAAACCCAGAAGTCAGTGTGAATTATGAGTTGGGTATGAAATCTCAGTTAACGAAAGATTTAGCTTTTTCTGTTGCCGCGTTTAATAACAACCGTTTTGATTACATCGTTTCCAGAAAAGTGATTGTAAATGATGCTACGGGTAGACCCGTAACCAAATCCATGTACATTAATCAAGATTATGCACGTATTTACGGAGTAGAGGCTAGCGTATTTTGGAGGATTGGTAAACACTTTAGAACGTCCTTTAATGCGGCTTATCAAGTGGCACGTGGAAAGTCTAATTCGGCCAGAGAGTCTGGTTTGCAAATTGAACAAAATGGAGAAGTATCCTTAACTAAAGAACAGTATTTGGCATGGGATAGACCATGGGATGTGAAATTAAACATGATTTTTAAACCAGATACAAGTATGCATATATTGCATGGTTTGTCTGCATTTGTGACCATGCGTTATTCTTCGGGTTACCGGTATACTCCGCAAATTAAAGTGGGTACCAACAGTTTGGGAAGACCATTATACGAACCAGATTTAGATCGTTATTTAGCGGAAAGTGGAAAAGCATGGTTTAATGCTGACCTGAAATTATCGTATCAAATAACATTGAAAAAGAATAAGAAATCTGGAATTATTTTCAGTTTTGAAGTCCGAAATTTATTCAATAATAAGAATGCACAAACTGTGAACGCTATTACTGGCCAAGGGTATGAAGCTGGAGATGATGTGACTTCACGATTTCGTGATGTGCGTTACTTAGGACCAGAAGAAAGTGGTGCACTACCCAATGACCCGGCTAGATATTTAGCGCCTACACAATTTTTATATGGCATAAGCTTTAAATTTTAATGAGAAAGTTTCTTTACATAAGCATGTGCGTTTTAGGCGGAACTATTTCCTCTTTGCAAGCACAAATTCTTCCAAATTTAGGTGGGCAACGTGCAGGGTTGGCTACATTTAGTTTCTTGAAAAACGACATGAATCCCCGTTCCGCAGGTTTGGGTGGGGCCAGTGTGGCGGTCAATACCGGAGGATACGCTACATTTTCAAATCCCGCGTATGCCGCTGATTTAACCGGTATAAACGCCACTTACGCTAGTTATTTAGTAGGAGCAGGAGTTCATCAAGGGTTCTTTTCTGTGGTGATGCCAAATAATAATACCGGAGCCATTGGTGTTTCAGTAAATTTCTTGAATTCAGGAGAGATGGATGTGCGTACGGAATTTCAACCCGATGGCACCGGACAAAAAGTTCATGCAAGTACTGTGGGTATCGGATTAAGCTATTCTAAACGGTTATCGGATATGTTTGCTTTTGGAGCCACACTCCGATACATCAACGAACAATTAGCCGAATATAAAAACAATACGTTTACCATTGATTTAGGTTTTGCGTATCAAACCGATTGGAAAAACTTGTCGTTTGCAGTAATGCTTCAAAATTTTGGTGGGAACTCTACCTTAAATGGAGATTATTTAGAAGTCGACTTTAATAGAAATGGGATTGGGCTAGAAAACTATGTGTCGTCTTCCGTGTTTCGTTTAGGGTTCTCTATGCTGGCCTATGAGAAAGAACATCACTCCTTAACCTTTGATTTTGAGTTGCAGCATCCATCAGATAATGCAGAGAACTTTAGAATTGGATTAGAGTTTGAATATTTGAAATTGTTTTACTTCCGAGGAGGATATAAAATTAATGTAGAAGGTAACGATTGGCCTGTTTTTGGCGCAGGAGTTAAAACACATTTAGGGGCGCATCAATTGATGATTGATTATGCTGCGGTTCCAACCAATCACCTTGGGTTTCAGCAATCTTTAGGATTGTCTTTTACCATTAATAATGATACACGCGATTAAGATGAGGAAAGGATTTTTTATACTAGCGATCTTATCTGTGGTAATACTTACTACTGGATGTGATGACTTTTTCGGCAATAAAACAGATGTTAGTTTTATTGATATTCCAGATTTTCAAAACAAGCCAATCGCCTATGTGCCAATTCAACCGGTGTTAGATCAGTTTGTAAATCCAACAGATGTCTTGGCAGGTTTTGATGAATTAGTGTATGTGGCAGATAACGGCAGAGAGCAGATTATTGGTTTAGATCAAAGTGGCCGAGAATTATACAGTTTTCCGGTTCCAGGGGTCGTATCTGTGGTGCAAGATAGAAGATTGAACTTATTAGCCATCGGTACTAAAGACACCATTATTAGTGGGAGTAATTATACCTTTACGTGTATTTACAGAATTGATTTGCAAGGCATATTTGGCTATGGGCTAAACAATGCGAAAATTACCAATACCATTGTACATCCATTCTATTTTAAGAATACATTTTCTTCTTCTGATTTAGCGGTTAAATTTCAAGACATCGCCATTATTGGAGAGAGTGAGTATTATGTTTCTCGTACTGGAAATAGTAATGGAGCGAATCAATTTGGAGGACCTGATAATTCAGTTCTGCTTTTTAATAACATAGATACCTACATTACCCCAATTAGCGTAACTACTCGAGGGGGTGTGTTTAAGGACTTCTTTAAAACCCCATTTGGAATGAGCTCTGCAGCCCAGCCACCGCAAATTAGCGCAAGTATGGTGCGTCACTTTGTTTTCACCTCTATGGATCAAAGTGCAGATAACTTGTACAAAGTGCGTTCAATTACCTATAATGAAACAGATTTTGGAGTAGAATACAATCCAAATGATATTATTCCTTTAGATACTAATTTGGCTGAAGGTTCAATTTTTGATGCCGGAAAATTTTTGGAGCCGGTAGATGTCACTTTGTCGGGTGATGGAACGGGATTCGTTTTCGTGATTGATCAGGCAAAAGATTCGGTATATCAATTTACAGCTAATGGATTAGAAGGAATTAAGCCACCTCCAGGAACCGGGTTGACTAAATATGTAAAAGTATCTTTTGGCGGTACTGGAATTGAGCTAACACAGTTTAAGAACCCTAGAGCGGTGGCTTATCTTAATGAAATTCTGTACGTAGCAGATTCGGGTAACGGTCGTGTTTTACGTTTCAAATTGACTTCTGACTTCGATTGATTCGGATAGATTAAAATAAAATGATAGGAATCCCAAGTTGAATTATCAACTTGGGATTTTTTAATTTT
>JBLFZF010000077.1:0-12926 GCA_047610145.1 Salibacteraceae bacterium
GCAATCTGGAGTCATTCCATAGGTTACCACATCTGCCAGACTACCTCCTTGTGCCCCAACACCAGGTACCAAAAAGAAATGATCAGGAACAACCTTTCTTACTTGACCTATATCTTCCCCTCTAGTAGCACCTACTACATACATTAAGTTCTGTGGAGTTCCCCAAGTTGAAGATACCTGTAATACTTTTTCAAATAGTTTTTCACCAGAGGCGAGCACCTGTTGTTGAAAATCAAGCGCTCCCTTATTAGAAGTCAATGCTAATAGAATGACCCATTTGTTTTTATATTCAAGAAAAGGAGTCACAGAATCCTCTCCCATATAAGGAGCCACTGTTACCGAATCAAAATCACTATTGTCAAAAAATGCCCTAGCGTACAAACTAGAGGTGTTTCCAATATCACCTCTTTTTGCATCTGCAATGGTAAATATGTTTTCCGGAATATAATCTAATGTTTTTCGAAGACTTTCCCACCCTTTCTCTCCTCTACTTTCATAAAAAGCAATATTTGGTTTATAGGCAACACAAAAATCTTTAGTGGCATCAATAATAGCTTTATTAAACTCAAAAATAGGGTCTTCTAAATCCAGTAAATGAGTAGGGATTTTATTCCAGTCGGTATCTAAACCCACACATAAAAAAGATTTCTTCTTTTTTATCTCCGCCACTAATTGTTCTCTTGTCATTCTAATCCAATAAAATCGGGTGTATTACTCTTGACCTGCTTGAAGCTTTGCGGTGTTATTAGCAATTTTCAATTCTTCTACAAATTTACTTAAATCGCCATCCATAACAGAGGGTAAGTTATAAACCGTTAAACCAATACGGTGATCCGTTACTCTACCTTGTGGATAATTAAAGGTTCTAATCTTTGCCGATCTATCGCCACTAGAAACCATACCCGCCCGCATTACTGAATCAGCCGCCAATTTCTTTTGAAGTTCTACATCATAGATACGTGATCGAAGTACTTTTAATGCTTTCTCATAGTTACGTGGCTGCGACTTTTGATCTTGACACTGTGCTACAATCCCAGAAGGAAGGTGAGTTAATCGAACAGCTGAATAGGTTGTATTTACAGATTGACCACCAGGTCCAGAGGCACAATATAAATCCTTTCTAATATCAGAGTTTTTAATCTCCACATCAAACTCATCAGCTTCTGGTAAAACCATCACCGTTGCTGCAGATGTATGCACCCTACCTTGCGTTTCTGTTTGAGGTACACGTTGCACACGATGGACACCAGCTTCAAATTTTAAGTCGCCATAAACGCCATCTCCCTCTACCTCGATAATCACCTCTTTGTACCCACCTTGAGTTCCATAACTAACGTCCATTACCGAAACTTTCCACCCTCGGTTTTCACAGTACTTCGTATACATTCTAAAAAGATCACCCGCAAAAATAGACGCTTCATCACCCCCAGCACCGGCTCTAAACTCCATCACACAGTTTTTCTCATCCTCTGGATCTTTAGGTATTAATAGCTGTTTAAGAACTTCCATTAACTCCGTCTTTTGAGGAATTAATTCTTTCAGTTCATCTTCCGCCATTTCTTTAAAGTCCGGATCATCTTCTGTTGAAATGATTTCCTTATTATTCTCAATATTAGAAACGACTTCTTTATACTTTTCAAACTCGGTAACAATGTCACCCAGATTTTTATACTCCTTATTCAGCTTCACATACTTTTTCATATCAGAAACAATGTCTGGATCGACAATCATTTTTGATACTTCAATAAAGCGTTCTTTAATTAATTCTAATTTTTCAAACATGTTTCCAGTTCTTAATAGGTAAACTCTCCAAATTCGGACTTAATTACCAATTCTCTTTTTTCAGATGCTTCTACTCTACCTACTATTTTTGCCGGTACATTAAACGACTCCGAAATCTTTATGATTTCTATCGCAGTTTCTTCATCCGTATAAATTTCCATTCGATGTCCCATATTAAAAACTTGGTACATCTCTCTCCATTCTGTTTCTGATTCTTCTTTAATCATTTTAAATAATGGAGGCAATTCAAATAAATTATTCTTTACTACTTTATGTTCTCCAACAAAATGAAGAATCTTTGTTTGTGCGCCACCTGAACAATGAACCATCCCATCTAATTTACCACGGTAATCTTTTAAGATAGCCGCAATTATAGGGGCATACGTTCGCGTTGGCGACAACACTAATTTACCAGCATTCAAGGGAGAGTTTTCCACCTTATCGGTCAGGCTCATACCCCCACTATACACAAGGTCCGAATCTATTGCCGCATCAAATGTTTCCGGATATGCCTTAGCCACCTCTTTATTGAACACATCATGACGCGCAGAAGTTAGTCCGTTACTACCCATGCCTCCATTATACTCTTTTTCGTAAGAAGCTTGGCCAAAAGAAGCTAAACCTACAATAACGTTACCCGGTTTGATATTAGCATTATCAATAATCTCAGAACGCTCTAAGCGAGCTACAACGGTAGAATCCACAATAATGGTTCGAACCAGATCTCCTACATCAGCAGTTTCCCCACCAGTAGACACGATATCTACCCCATATTGTTTCAAATCTTCGATCAGTTCTTCGGTTCCTTCAATAATTGATTTGATAACCTCCCCTGGAATCAACCCCTTGTTTCTACCAATAGTAGAAGACAATAGAATAGGTCCGGTGGCACCCACACAAAGCAAGTCATCGATATTCATAATTAGTGCATCTTGCGCTACTCCTTTCCAAACGGATATATCACCTGTTTGTTTCCAGTATGCATAAGCTAAAGATGATTTAGTACCTGCACCATCTGCGTGCATTACTATACAATGATCTTCGCTCCCCGTTAAATAATCCGGAACAATTTTACAAAAGGCCTTTGGAAAAAGCCCCTTATCAATATTAGCGATGGCTTTATGAACATCCGTTTTCTCAGCTGAAACTCCTCTTTTTTCGTACTTGGACGCCATGTTGTTTTAATTAACTGATTTTGAACCAAAATGGTTCGTGCACTTGTGTATACAAAAAAAGCATCTCTATAAAATAGAGATGCCCTTTAAAAATATTTTATTACTCTAATTATCTGAATTAGCACCCTCTACAGGAGCTTCTTCTACAACTGGAGTTACAGGAACGTAATCATCTCGTAAAACACGAAATTCTGTACGTCTATTTTTTTGATGAGCCGCTTCTTTTTCTTCTTTTGTAGGTAAAGAGGCTATTGTAGCTTCATCAATAATTGGTTGTGTTTCTCCATAACCTTTGGCCTCCATTCTTTGGGCGGGTATTCCCTTAGAAGCTAAATAATCTACACAACTTTGCGCTCTTTTCTGAGATAATGTCATGTTTTTTCCATCTTTACCACGAGCATCAGTATGTGCCATTAATTCAATTACTAAGGTTGGATTTTCCATTAAAGTTATATACAGAAAGTCTAACGAATCTTTTGAATTAACTTGATCATTCACCTGTAGATCCCATTGACCTAAATCGTAACGTACTTCGGGGAAACGAATTGGTTTTTTAAACGATTGCATCAATACATCGTGAACAATTTTAGTCGATTCCATTCTACCCAAAGTTGTTTCTTGACCAGAACCATTTAAATAACTCTTTTTAGAGAACTCCATGGTATATGACGTTTCATCTTTAATATAACGCTCACTACTTCCAGTCACTTGATCAAATTCGTAATAACCTAACTCATCAGATTTAGCCTCTACCGTAGTTCCATCTGTACCAATTAACTTAATATTCACATCAGGAATTGGAGATCCGTCATCGACATCAGAAATAGTACCTGCCAGGATAAACTTCAATGGTGGAATTCTGAATGACCAGATATCGTCATTACCTCTACCTCCAGGTCTATCTGAAGTTAAGTATCCTCTATTTTTGTCTCCATCAAATAAAATTGCAAAATCATTGTATGAGGAATTGATCGGAGACTTCATATTTTCTACGTTGTTCCACTCATCATTAGTACCTACTCTTTCTGAAGAAAAGATATCTAACGAACCCATACCCGGATGACCGTTTGATGCAAAGAACAATCTTCCATCGTCATGAATAAATGGATACATTTCATCCCCACTCGTATTTACTTCCGAACCTAGGTTAATGGGGTCACTCCATGTTTTAGATTTCTTGGTATATTTAACAAACCAAATGTCTTTACCTCCAAAACCACCAGGCATGTCAGATGCAAAAAACAAATATTGATCTTTCAAACCGATACTAGGATGACCTGCAACAGAAGTATCATTTAACTTAATTGGAAATAGCTCTACTTCTGACCAAGAACTACCAATTTTTTTCGTCATATAAATAGCACACCCTACACGAGATTTCTTTTTGGTTGAACATCTAGTAAAGTATACGGTTTTGAATCTTGAGTCCATCGTGGCAGAGCCTTCATTAGCAGAACCGCCATTAATGACACCCTCCCCTTGGTCAATCATGTTTGGTTGCATCCATTTCTTACTCTTCTTATCTTGCGTTGTAGACCAAATAGAAGAATAGCTCTGACCCGTAATAGGGTCTACATTATCACCTGCGCTACCTTCTCTTGTAGAAGTAAAAATCAAAGACACATGTTTCTTATCTGCCCAAACTGGAGAGAAATCAGCCGCCTTTGAATTAAGAACAGGATCTTTTTCTACCATGTACCTCGTTGGATTATCCATCCAATCCTGAGCATTCTCACATTCTTTAATGTATTGCTCAGACCTAAGATCACTAGGCATTAGCTCCTGATATTTTTTAAACTCTACAATTGCCTCATCATACAACCCAATTCTACGCAGTGTTTTTGCATAGTAATATTGCGCCTCTGGATCTTTATAACCTGCCTTAATTGATTTACTCAACCAACCTTTCGCATTATCAAAATCTTCAATTTTATAGTATGAGTACCCAATTTTGTAAAGAATCAGCTTCTTTCCAGTCGCAGTTTTCTCTTTTGTATAGGAAGCTTTGTACATACTGATTGCCTCAAAATAACGTAATGACTTAAACATTGCATCAGCTTCTTTGGTTACATTTTTTTGCCCTAACAGCGTAGTTCCCAAAAAGATAAGGATTAAGGCTAACGGAAAACGAAGTACATTGAATTTCATAAATTTTTCTTTTAAGTTCTCGAATTCTACCGAAATAAAACACAGATTTATAAGGGCTCCAAAGTAAGTAAATATTTTAAATATGAAAATAAATAGAAAGCCTCTTTTTAAAGGAAAAAGAGGCTCTCTATTTTTAGCTTATTTGGTAAATAACATTTCTCTATATTTAGGTAACGGCCAATTCTTATTATCCACTACCAACTCCAACTTATCTACATCGTATCTAATCTTCTCGAAGTAAGGAATTACATTATTGCAATAGGCAGCAGCCTCTAAGCGGATACCCTCTTCCATATTGGCAGCTCTTCTGGCAGCCGTCATGTCTGTTATATTTTTCCTAATCCTTTGAATTCGTTTAGAAACATCTTTAATCATTTCTATTTGCTCACTTGCGTATTGTGTGTATTCATCTCCAAAAATGGTTTTTAATCCATTTACATTTTCAACAAGTAGTTTTTGATACTCTACTGCTGTAGGAATAATGTGATTCAAGCCCATATCAGCCATCACACGAGATTCGATTTGAATGGTTAGCTTATATTTCTCTAATTCAATTTCATAGCGCGCTTCTAACTCGACTTCCGTCAAGACTCCATGCGTACGAAATAATTCTTTCGCTTTATCCGACAACATAAAGTCTAATGCCTCAGGAGTCGTTTTTTTATTATTTAAACCTCTTTTCGATGCAATTTCAACCCATTCCTCTCCATATCCATTCCCATCAAAGATGATGTTTTTTGACTCGATAATATAGTTACGTAAGATTTCAATAATAGCATCATCCTTTTTCTTACCTTTTTCAATTAACGCATCTACCTCAATTTTAAACTTCTGTAATTGATCTGCTACAGCCGTATTTAAAACAGTCATAGGATTGGCACAGTTAGCGGTAGATCCCACTGCTCTAAATTCAAATTTGTTACCCGTAAAGGCAAAAGGAGAAGTTCTATTTCGATCCGTATTATCCAATAACAACTCTGGAATCTTCCCGATATTTAATTTCAACTCTGTTTTCTCATCCGAAGAAAGCTCTTTATTAGATATTTTGCTTTCTACCTCTCCTAATATCTTACTCAACTGAGAGCCAATAAAAATAGAAATAATAGCTGGAGGTGCTTCATTCGCACCTAAACGATGATCATTTCCGGCACCTGCTATAGAAGAACGAATTAAATCATCATGTTCAGCAACAGCTCTGATCGTATTAATAAAAAACGTGAGAAACCTCAGGTTAGTTTTAGGTGTATTTCCTGGATTAAGAAGGTTTCTATGTTTAGGAGAATCTGTACTTAAAGACCAGTTATTATGTTTACCCGAACCATTGATACCGGCATACGGTTTTTCATGCAATAGCACTTTAAAATTATGACGTTCTGCTACTCGCTCCATCACATCCATTAATAGGGAATTATGATCAACTGCTAGATTACACTCTTCAAATAGTGGCGCACATTCAAACTGGTTTGGCGCTACTTCATTGTGTCGTGTCATTACTGGAATCCCTAATAAATGAACCTCTTTTTCAAAATCTCGAATAAACGCATTCGCTCTTGAAGGAATAGCTCCAAAATAATGATCATCTAACTGTTGACCTTTAGAAGATGAATGACCAAATAGGGTTCTACCCGTTAATAGCACATCCGGACGAGCAGTAGCTAAAGCCGAGTCCACCAAGAAATACTCTTGCTCCCATCCTAAAGTAGCATGAACCTTTGTAATGTTCTTATCAAAATATTGACATACATCGGTAGCTGCCTTATCTACCACGTGCAACGCTCTTAATAAGGGCGTCTTGTAATCCAACGCTTCTCCGGTATACGCAATAAAAACAGTAGGAATACATAAGGTTTCTGCAATAATAAATGCCGGGGAAGTTGGGTCCCAGGCAGTATAACCACGTGCTTCAAACGTATTTCTGATTCCCCCATTTGGAAACGATGATGCATCTGGTTCTTGTTGAATTAACTGCGCACCATCAAATGTTTCAAAGGAAGTTCCGTCTCCAGCAGGAGTATTAAACGAATCGTGTTTTTCTGCCGTTCTGCCTGTCAAAGGCTGAAACCAATGTGTATAATGGGTAGCTCCTTTAGACATTGCCCAAGACTTCATTCCAGAAGCCACAAGATCAGCCACCTTTCTATCTAGGGTTGACCCATGATTAATAGCTTGATTCACACTTTTATAAGCTCCTTCAGAAAGAAACTGACGCATTGCCCTTTGGTTAAATACATTTGCGCCAAAATAATCAGAAATTCTATGAGATGGGGTTTCTACTTTCGTAGGCACCCGACTCATGGTTTGCTCGAGTGCTTTTAATCTTAGTGAATCCATAATTCTATTTTTTTATATTTCCACAAATATAATCAAGATTTTAGGGGGTGTCGCTTAAAAAAACATGATTTTTATCAGCTAGACATCAATTTAAAGGGGGGGGGTAGTTGTTTTTTTATGATTTTACTCACTATCACCACACTACATCAAGTATTCGTCACTGTGAAATATAAGTATACCAGGTACACCAAGAAAAGCACCGCCCCTTCAGGTTTTGAAATACGTTTACGGGTAACCATCATTGGGAAGATTAATAAGCTAATACCTAAAACCCAAATCATATCTACTTTTAACACTAACTCAGAAATAGGAATTGTTTTAAATATCGCTGTAATCCCTAAGATTCCAAGAATATTAAAAATGTTGGACCCTATTAAATTACCCACTGACATATCTGAGTGTTTTTTAAAAGCAGCAACAACAGAAGTCATTAACTCAGGTAAAGAGGTTCCAAATGCAACTATGGTCACACTTATAATGTAATCGCTTATACCTAAGGTAGAAGCTAATCCAATCGTTCCCTCTACTAAAAAATGTGCTCCAGCACTTAACCCAACGGAGCCTAAAACAATAAAAACAATATCTTTTACTACGGATGTTTTTGGAATTTCGAGTTCTTCGCTGGATTCTCGATGAACAGCTTTGGTTGTTTTTCTAGATTTCCAAATTAAGAAATAGCTAAACCCTATTAAAATAGAAACCATCACCACTCCATTCCCCCAATTAATAGATGTGATATACTCCCCACTCATGGAGTAATCAATATTAAACCACATAAAAGCGAACACCAGCAAGGTACTTAGCATGAGAACAGGCCAATCAATACGGTAGGAGTTACGACTTACTTCAATAGGAAATATAAAGGCTGTTAAACCTAAAACTAATGCCAAATTGGCAATATTAGACCCTACCACATTCCCGATTGCAATACCTGGGTGCCCCCCATACATAGCCTCTAAACTCACCAATAACTCTGGGGCCGAAGTCCCAAAAGATACTACAGTCATACCCACAACTAATGTAGAGATCTGAAACCTTAAAGCAATATTTACGGCACCTCTTACTAGAAGCTCTCCACCAGCCACTAAAATTAATATCCCTAGAACTATTAAAATTGTGTTCAAACTAAGCTTCTTTTTTTAGATTTTTCTTTTGAATAGACCCGGTCCCTTTTTCTGTCTTTTGATCTACAGAGTCAGTGATGTCTTTCATGACATTAGACAACGATACTTTTGCCTCCCGCTTCACCGAGTTTGCCACATTCATTGTTTCTTTCACTTCCTTCATATTCGCATCGATATCCACCTTCACCTCATCAACAGACGACTGAATATCTTTTTTCACGCTATCCGTAGCGTCTTTTACATAGCGAATACCTTTACCTAAACTCTTAGCGAACTCAGGTATTTTATCTGCCCCAAACAGCAAAAGAATTACCACAAAAATGGCAAATAGCTCACCAAAGCCTAAATTAAAGAAGGAAAAAATAAGTGTATTCATATCAAAAATCGAATTGCCAAATATACAAAAGCCCCTTTAGGTAAATACCTAAAAGGGCTTTCAATTATTTTGAGACTAAAACTATTGCTTTACTTCTCCTTTACTTAAATCATAAGTAATTGGGGTTGCAATGAATAGTGAAGAGTATGTTCCAACTACTACACCTACCATCATAGCGAAGATGAATCCTCTAATCATTTCACCACCAAATAAGAAGATGATTAGTAGTACAACGAATGTACTTAAAGAGGTGTTCACTGTACGACTGATCGTACTGTTTAGTGCACTATTGATAACATCTTTCGCATCTTTTTTAGGATGTAGTCCTAGATACTCTCTTAAGCGGTCAAATACAACCACCGTATCATTAATTGAGTAACCTACCACCGTAAGAATTGCCGCAATAAACGCTTGATCAATTTCTAATGAGAATGGTAATACCCCATAAAAGATAGAGAATAGAGATAATACAATAAGAACATCATGCCCTAATGCAACAATTGCACCGGCAGAATATTGCCATTTAGAGAAACGAGCAAAAATGTAAGCAAAGATCACTATTAGCGAGAAGATCACTGCCACTAAAGCCGCTTCTTTAATATCATCTGCAATGGTTGCTTCTACTTTTTGAGAAGTAAGCTCAGATACAAATTCTTCTTGAGAAAGGTCTTCTTTATACATGTCCTTCAAACCATCGTAAAGTTTGCCTTCCATCATCTCATCCACCCCATTCTCGGTGTTATCGATCATAAATTTAGTCGTGATCTTTACTTGATTAGAAGAACCAAAGGTTTTAACCTCAGGCGTATTCTTTAAACCACTTTCATCAACAAACTGTGCTGTTAAAGCAGAAGAAACAGCTTCAACATCTACCGGAGTATCAAACCTTACAATGTACGAACGGCCCCCTACGAAATCAACACCGTAGTTTAACCCTTTCGATACTAAAGAACCTGCACCAATAAGGATAACGACAGTTGAAATTAGGTAAAACATTTTTCTTTTTCCTAAGAAATCTACTTTCATATTTTGGAAAGCGTTTTCCGTCAATTTTGTAGAGAAAGAAACCTTCTTACCGCTAGCCATTGCCCATTCGAATATTAAACGAGTAATAAAAATAGCAGAGAATAGTGACGTTATAATACCAATAATTAAAGTAGTTGCAAAACCTTGAATCGGTCCGGTACCGAACACAAACAAAATCACACCAGTTAACATGGTCGTAATATTTGAATCTAAAATTGAACTATATGCTGCTTTATACCCATCCGCAATAGCTTGTTTAAATCCTTTACCCGTTCTCATCTCTTCCCGAATACGTTCGTAAATAAGAACATTTGCATCCACCGACATACCGATGGTTAAAACAATACCTGCAATACCAGGAAGAGTTAAGGTAGCTCTTAACGAGGCTAAGAAACCTAAGATAAAGAATAAGTTTACCGCCAATGCTATATCTGCAACGATACCCGCTGTAGAATAGTAAAAGATCATGTACACCAAGATGAGCACTAATGCAATCAAGAATGAACTCAATCCAGAATCAATAGCTTCTTGACCTAAGGAAGGACCAACGATCGCTTCTTCAATAATGTGTAACTCAGCGGGTAATTTACCTGCTTTCAAAACACCGGCTAAATCACCGGCTTCTTGCTGTGAAAAACGACCTGTAATTTCTGTACGACCACCAGGGATTTCTCCTTGAACAGTTGGAGCCGAATAAACTAAACCATCTAATACAACGGCCACTGAAGATTTATTTCCTTGACCATCTCCTTTAGACAAACGTGCGGTCATTTTTTTCCACGTGTTCGCTCCAGTAGAGTTCATGTTCATATTAACTGTTGGGTTACCTAATGGATCTGCACCCACTCTAGCATCTACAACAACATCCCCTTCTAATTCTGCTTTTCCTCCTTTCGGAACTTTAATCGCATACAAGTAGAATAAATCTTCTGTACCTTCAATAGACTTAGCTTCCCATAAGAATTTAGTTCTGGGCGGGAATAAAGTTCTAATATCTTTTCTATGTAGGTAGGTATTAATTACAGACGTATCTGCTGCTCTAGCAAAACCCACTCTAGGTCCGAATGCAGGCGCATTGTTTTCATCTAAGTTTGGAGACAAACGATAGAATAAAGGATTTGTAGCTTCTCTTTCACCATCCGACATAGATGCGTAATCTAAAGAATCAGGAGCATCGTTAGTTGCTTCCGCCATTAATTCTTCCATTGACTTCTCCACGGTATCAGACACCAAAGTGTCGGCAACTGTGTCTTCTGTATTGGCCGCTAATGCCGCAATATCCGAATTATCTTCTGCTATTGCTACTTCTGTCGTATCCATAGATACTTCTTCAGACGCTTCAAAAGTTGCTTTCAATATAGAATTTGCTTGATCTAGCCCTCCAATAATTTGAGAGTTATCGTAGCATTCCCAGAACTCTAACTTAGCCGCTCCTTGTAGTATTTTACGAACACGATCTTTACTTTTCACCCCAGGAAGCTCAACGATGATTCTACCAGAACCAGATAAACGTTGAATTTTTGGTTGAACCACACCTAAATTATCTACTCTTTTTCTCAAAACTTGCTCCGTTCTTACAATAGCATCTTCTGACTCGGCAGCGATGATATCTAAGATTTCGTCATCCGTTGCGTCTGGAGTGATTTTATCTTTATTCTCAAGGTTATGAAATACTGCGGCTAATCTAAAATCTGAATCTATTTCTTGATGTGCTTGACCAAACAGTGTAACAAAGCTTTCTGAACTGTTCTTTTGATTTGCAACAGCTCTATTAATAATCTTAACAAAAGTTGGATTATTACGGTTTGAAGCTGCCATCTCTTTAATTAAGTCTGGCTCAGAAACTTCTAATGTAACATGCATTCCACCCTGTAAATCAAGACCTAAGTTCATCTCACGTTTTTTAACGTAAGCATAAGAGTGACCCATTACAGGATACACGCTAACTGGCCCTTCATTCAACAGATACTCTGTCTCATACTTTTGCTGAGCAGCTTCTATTTCAAAAATGGACATCTCTTTCGTCTGACTTAAAGAGTCTGCTTTTTGCGCAGCTACCACGGCTGCTTCACTTTCTACATTACCGGCTACCCAGGTAAATGACAATTGGTACAAACTTGCGAGGACCAATAAAATGGCGAATCCCCAAATAAACGATTTATTTTGCATCTATATTTATCTTATTTTTAAGGCATTATAACCCCATAAAATTTAGGACCGCAAATATAGAATTTCCATTGAATTTACCCAATGTAATTGAGGTTATCTAAAATATTTTTCAAGCCCATGCTATTATTGATGATTTAAATAGCCATAAGCGTTTAATTTTGACCCCAAATTAAGCTTCTATTCAATGGTGATTTTATTTGATGGTTATTGTGGATTATGCAACAAATCGGTAGATTGGTTAATTCAAAGAAATACGTTGCATACATTCAAGTTCTCTCCCTTACAAGGTGAATTTGCGAAAACACTTCCCCTTATTGATATTGATTTAAACCAGCCCAACTCTTTGGTTGTATGGGAAAAAAACATGGTTTTTCAAAAAACATCAGGGGTTTTTCAAATACTAAAAAAGCTCCCATTTCCATGGAAGCTTTTCTTACTATTTTCTATAATACCTTCCTTTATATCTGATTATGTGTATGACATTGTCGCGACAAACAGGTACCGTTGGTTTGGCAAATCAGAATCGTGTAGAATAGCTACACCTCTTGAAAGATCGTACTTTATTGATTAAGCTATTTCGCGGTAGTTTCAGGAGTTTCTTCTTTCACTGGCTTAGCTTCTTCTATGCTATTCGCCCACTCTAGGTCAACTAACTTATTATCTAATAGAATATTTGTCCATTGGTAGACCTTCTTAATATCAGAAACATATACTCTTTCTTCATCGTAATCTGGAAAGACTTCAATGAATTCAGACTTCAATTCAGCCCCACTCCATTTTTTATAATCTATGGCT
>JBLFZF010000078.1:0-12861 GCA_047610145.1 Salibacteraceae bacterium
ATAAAGACTTCTTTTTTTCTCAATAAGACCGGTTTATTAGCGACTATTCATTTAGAAAATTCGTATAAAGATGAGTTGAAAACATTTTTTTACAATGAGCAAGGTTTCGTTACTAGAATAGAATCTACGGATGGTAAAAACGGTAAAATGCTGTTGGAAGAGAAGTTTAAATACGAATATTTTTCGGGTGGCCAGTATAAAAAATATTACTTGAATGATGAGGGTCTCACGTATAAATACGAAGTGGTAGATGTAGATAGTAGTGGTAGAATTATAGAAACTCGATCGCGAAATATTAGAGGGGTAAACAGAGAATACGCTACCTTTAAATATGATCAGAAGGTACTTGTTATGCTTAGCGTGAACACAAAAAATGTTACCCGAAGAGAAGAAAGATATGAAATGGATTATGATAGGGATTGGAAACTTCAGACGGCTAATTATCTAGTAGATGCAGCGCCTGTGTATAGGTATGAATATTTATATGAAAATGGAGTGATAATTGCTATTCTAAGAAAGAACTTGCAAACCCAAGAGATTCAAATTACGAAGCTGAAATATACTTTTTATTAGAAATTAGTATTCGGAAGCAGTGATTAATACTTTGTAAGTATGACCTTTGTGCACTAATTTAAAGATATGATAATCTACAACGTAACAATAAAGATTTCGCATGAAAAGCATGATGATTGGTTAGCATGGATGAAGGAAATTCACATTCCGGAAGTGATGGCTACTCAGAAATTTAGTAAATATGTGTTTTCAAAAGTGGTTATGGAAGATGAGGAAGGAACAAATTATTCTATCCAATATTTTTGTAATGACATGGATGTGTTAAGTGATTATCAAGAAAATGAAGCTCCTGCGATGCAGAAAAAACATACAGACCGTTACAAAGATCATTTTGTGGCGTTTAGAACCCTTTTAGAGATTGTTTAATGAAAGTTAAAGCAAAAAAGCACCTAGGTCAACATTTCTTAACTAACGATAAAATAGCGCATGATATAGCCGTTACGCTTCAAAGTGATAGATTTACAAAGGTTTTAGAAATTGGTCCTGGTACAGGGGTGTTAACCAAAGAATTGTTGCCTATTCATGGAGATGATTTAACGGTAATAGACATCGATACGGAATCAATTGTATACTTGAAAAAGAATTTTCCGAAACTGAAAGGTCGAATTATTGAGGGGGATTTTCTGAATATGCGTATAAGTGATATTACAGATGAAAAGATTGCTTTGATTGGCAATTACCCGTATAATATTTCTACTCAAATCATGTTTAAGGTTTTTGAAAATAAAGATCAAGTAGTCGAATGTTCTGGAATGTTTCAAAAAGAAGTAGCCGTTCGTATTGCTTCTATGCCCGGAAATAAACAATATGGTTTGACCAGTGTATTATTACAAACGTGGTATGATATTGAATATTTATTTTCTGTAGGTCCAGAACATTTTAATCCGCCTCCAAAAGTAAACTCAGGAGTGATTAGATTAACTCGAAATTCTAGAATGGAACTTCCAGTTCCAGAAAAATTTTATAAAAGAGTGGTTAAAACCTCCTTTGGTCAGCGAAGAAAAACATTAAGGAATTCTTTAAAGTCTATGTTAAATGAATACAGTGTAGAATTACCTGAGCAGTATATAGGGGAGAGGCCTGAACAATTGAATGTAGAGCAGTTTCTTGAAATTGCAGTGTTATTATTTGCGGCTTCCGAAAAACTAAAAAGCTAAATCATAAAAATTAAAGCATAAAAAAAGGGGAAGCATTTGCTTCCCCTTTTTTGTTTCTTGATAAAGTATTAGTCCAATAGAACGATTACTTTATTGTGGAATATTTCAACAACACCACCTTTTACATCAATGCTAAAACGTTTGTTTTGCGCCTCTTCAATAAATGTATCTGTTGCATCTTCCGATGGTGAAATGGCGTTCACTTGATCCACAGTAATTTGACCAGCTTTCAAAGCAGAAATCATAGCAGCATGGTGATCCATAACTCCGAAATAACCATCAATTCCTGGCATTTCCACGTAAGTTACGTCTCCGCTGTATAGCTTTTTTTCTGGTGTTAGAATATCTAATAACATATTCGTAAGTTTTATACGTTAGCTAAAATCTTTTCTCCGTCAGCAATAACCTCGTCAATATTTCCTTTAAGGTTAAAAGCAGACTCAGGATATTTGTCTAGCTCACCATCCATAATCATGTTAAAACCTTTTATGGTATCTTCAATAGATACTAATACCCCTTGAAGACCTGTAAACTGTTCTGCAACGTGGAATGGTTGAGATAAGAAACGTTGAACTCTACGTGCACGGTGAACAGCTGACTTATCTTCTTCAGAAAGCTCATCCATACCTAGAATAGCAATAATATCCTGTAATTCTTTATATCGTTGTAAAATTTCTTTTACTTTTTGCGCTGTATCGTAATGCTCTTGACCTACAATTTCTGCTGTTAAAATACGAGAAGTAGAATCCAATGGATCAACCGCTGGGTAAATACCTAGCTCCGCAATTTTACGAGAAAGTACTGTTGTTGCATCTAAGTGAGCAAATGTAGTTGCTGGTGCTGGATCTGTTAAATCATCTGCAGGAACATATACTGCTTGTACAGATGTAATAGATCCATTCTTAGTGGATGTAATACGTTCTTGCATTACTCCCATTTCAGTTGCCAATGTTGGTTGGTAACCTACCGCTGATGGCATACGACCTAACAAGGCCGATACCTCAGAACCTGCCTGAGTAAAACGGAAAATATTATCGATAAAGAAAAGAATATCTTTTCCTCCTTCGTTACTTCCTGCATCACCATCACGGTAATATTCAGCAAGTGTTAATCCTGACAAAGCTACACGTGCACGCGCACCTGGAGGTTCGTTCATTTGACCGAATACGAAAGCAGCTTTTGATTCTTTCATTTTAGATTGGTCCACTAGAGATAAATCCCAGTTTCCTTTTTCCATTGATTCCATAAATGCTTCCCCGTAGTTGATAATACCTGATTCAAGCATTTCTCTCAGTAAATCGTTACCCTCACGAGTACGCTCACCTACACCAGCAAATACAGAAAGACCATCGTGCCCTTTTGCAATATTGTTAATCAACTCTTGAATTAATACAGTTTTACCTACACCGGCTCCACCGAATAAACCAATTTTTCCACCTTTTACGTACGGCTCAATTAAGTCAATTACTTTAATACCTGTAAAAAGTATCTCAGAAGATGTAGAAAGATCCTCGAATCTTGGTGCATCTCTGTGAATAGGCATTTCGTTCGTTCGTGCAACGTTTGGCATTCCATCAATGCTATCACCGATAACGTTGAATAAACGACCATTAATTGCTTCGCCCACTGGCATAGAAATAGCAGACCCTGTAGGGGTTACTACCATGCCACGGCTAAAACCATCCGATGAATCCATGGCAATTGTTCTCACCGTGTCCTCACCAATGTGTTGTTGAACTTCTAGAACGATTTCAGTACCATCTTCTCTTGTTACTGTAAGCGCATCGTATATTTTAGGTAGTTGAGAGTCACCTTCGAAGTGTACATCAATTACCGCTCCAATTACTTGGGAAATTTTACCTGTTGATCCAGACATATCTAGTATGCTTTAAATTTAAAACTCAGTTTCAATTTGAGGCGGCAAAAGTAGGTAATATTTATCGGTGTTAATAATCAAAAATCATTTTTTTTCCTTAATTCGTAATCTTCTTATGAATGAGAAAGTTAGCCAAAGGAATAGCGACTCTTTTCCATAAATATTAGGGAAGTAAAAAAGCCTTGATTTATCGAAATAAATCAAGGCTTTAAATATGCTGTGGAAGGTTATTTAGTAGTTGTTTACGAAAGAAATACCTACCGTATATGGATACACTTCTGGTCCAAATCCAGGATTGAAAAGACCTTTGGTAGAATAAGTGGCGTAAAGATTTATGCCGCCATATCCTACTACTGCTCGTAGATCTAAGAGGATAGGGTTAGCGTTATAGCCCCCATTGTATTTTTCTTTTGAATGATGTCCGTTTTGGTCGTATTTCAGTCGGTAAGCTTCAAAGATTCTAGCTCCGTAAACAATACCTCCACCCATGCGAAAAGCCTTTTGCGGGTTTTTATTAGAGTTGAAATATAGCATAGCAGGAATGGTAATGTATCCAGTTCTGAATCTGTTGCGGTCTAATTTTCTAGTAGCATCTTGCGCTCCTGTAGTTACACCGGAGCCTTCCTTTTCCAAAAGATAGTTATTGGCGAGGGTGAAATTTCTAGCCGTGTATCCTAAACCGGTCGAGAACTTTAGGTATTCACCAATAATTCGAATATCTAATTCAAATGGATTAATTGCCCAGTTAATAGAGCTGGAGACAATGGGTTCAAAAAACTCCGAACCAGCGGGTACCTCTGTATTGAATTCTGGGGTGTAACTAACGCCAGTAAATCCAATTTCAAAACCTTGCCAAACTCTATTTCTTTTTTGAGAAAAGATAGAAACCGTTTTTGTGGAAACTTTCGATTTACTTGTTTTATTGGTTTCGTTGGTTATGATAATTATTTTCTTTCCATTCATGTGTACTTCCGATGTGTCTGGGGTGGACTCAATCGGAGTTGGGATTTCAGGAACGGTACTGTGTGTTTCTTGAGCTAGAGAAATGAGACCGAGGCCAAGAAAACTTAAAAGAGTGAAAATATGTTTCATGTGTTTAGTTTAATTGTGAAGCGCGTTTTGGTTGTGCAAAGTTATCCACTTTCAGTAAAAGACCGTTGTTTTGTAGGCAGCGTTGCATCCAAATCTATTTTTTTTTATAGCTGCCAATTATTTTCATTTGAGGGGTGTAATTCGCAATGTCAGTGGGGTAAGTAGCTGGGTTAAATGTTTTAAATAGATCTATTATTTTCTATACTTGCAAATCAATATACCGAAAATGAAAATTGCAGTGATAGGAGCTACCGGAATGGTAGGTCAAGTGATGCTTCAGTTACTTGAAGAAAGAAAAATGAAAATTGAGACGTTGTTGCCAGTAGCTTCTGAGAAATCTATAGGTAAAGAAATTTCTTTTAGGGGTGAAAAAGTAAAGATCGTATCGATGGAAGTAGCGATTGCAATGAAACCAGAAATCGCATTATTTTCGGCAGGAGGAGAGGCTTCTTTAGAGTGGGCTCCAAAATTTGCAGCGGTAGGAACTACCGTAATCGATAACTCTTCGGTATGGAGAATGAATCCGACTAACAAACTTATTGTTCCTGAAATAAATGCGGATCAGTTAACCAAAGAAGATAAAATTATTGCGAACCCTAATTGTTCTACTATTCAATTAGTTATGGCTTTGGCTCCGTTAAAGGTGAAGTATGGAATAAAGCGAATTGTAGTGTCTACATATCAATCTATTTCTGGCTCAGGTATGGCAGCTGTTCAGCAAATGGAGAATGAAAGAAATGGGTTGACTGGTGCAATGGCTTATCCTTACCCTATTGATAAAAACTGTTTGCCCCATTGTGATGTTTTTATGGATAACGACTACACGAAAGAGGAAATGAAATTAGTGAATGAACCTCGTAAAATTTTAGGAGATGATTCGTTAGCAATTACCGCTACCGCAGTAAGAGTTCCTTTAGAAGGAGGGCATTCAGAATCGGTTAATGTAGAGTTTCATCAAGACTTTGAAATTAGTGATGTGCGTAAGATTATTCACCAAACAGAAGGCTTGGTATTACAAGATAATCCAGATACAAATACCTATCCAATGCCCAAGTATGCGCAGCATAAAGATGATGTGTTTGTGGGTAGGTTACGTAGAGATGAAAGTCAGCCAAACACCTTAAATATGTGGATTGTTTCAGATAACTTAAGAAAAGGGGCCGCTACAAACACGATTCAAATTGCCGAGTATTTGATTGCTAAAGGTTTGGTGTAAAAGTAAATAGGCGAGAGGTTAAAAGAAACGGTTTGTTAGGCCGAGTCGCCTCTTAATTTACGATATCTTTTTCTGGCTTCCGTCACAAAAACTGAATCTTGATAGTCGGTCATGAGTAATAAATAATACGCCATTGCTTTTTCCGAATCATTCAAATGGTTTTCGTAAAGCTCTCCTAGTTTGAAAGCCGCATCATCGCCAAGAATATCAGATCCATAGCTATCTAATAGAGATTGTAATTCAATAGCGCTTTCTGAGTATCGTTTCTGACTAAATTTAATAGTGTACTTCTTATACAATACTTCATCTGCTAGAGCATGATCTGGATAATAAGATTGCAGGGTGTCTAATTTTTTATAAGCGGCTTCAAATTGCTGTTGCATGAACCAGAGATCTGCTTGTGCATACATCTGCATGGGATGTAGGTTGGTATCTACAGTAGTGTTATCAGTGATTAAATTAGATAAGTATAAAGCGTCATTACTGATAAGTTTAGAGGTAGAGCCTTTTAGAATGTTAAGTTTACCCAATGCCCAGTTAAAATCACCGGTGTAGTAATATACTTTGGCCGCTCTTAATTTCGCCTTGTCGCCTAATTCATCATATTTAAATGCCTTTTCTGCTTGCATATAGTAAAGAACGGCTTCCCATATTTGATTATTCATTAATAAGTAATCACCTAAGTCAATCTTACAAAGTGCGATTTCGGTGTTTTCAATACCGGGAGAGTCTATCGTCTGAATTAGCCACTTTATGGCTTCCGATAATAGATTTAGCTTTTTCGCATTTATTTCCGACATTTCACGAATAGCAGGTATGGTGAAATTGGCTATTCCGAATTGCTTAATTGTCTTTTCGTATTCCAGCTTTAGCTGAGTATATTCTTTTTCCTCCGAAATAGAGTGGTTATCTATTAGTGATTTTTTTGTGCGGAGCACTTCCATCATTGCCGTTTCATAATAGGGTTGAAAATCACCTTTTGAAATAACGACTTGATAAGCATCAATTGCAATTTCATATTCTTCATTAGTGTAGGCCAATCGCGCGAAATTAACAAGGCGACTTCCGTTTTCTTTGAATCGTTTATCCAAACTTTTTACCTGTACAAAAGCGCCATTAAAATTGCTTTGTTGAAGATTCAACCAGATAAGCATCTCTGCATACATTTGATTATCTGGATTTTGATTTGTTTGTTGTAAAAGCTTTCGTTTTAATAGTTGGGTGTTGGTGTTCTCTTCTGAAAAATCAAAATTTCTATTTAATAAATTCTGAACTGTCTGCTGGTAGCCTGGGTTGGTATTAATAAGCTCTAAATATAAGTCAATCATTTGACCATACTCCCCAATTACCCCGTATAAGTCAGCCATTTGAGGGTAGTAGGAATAAAATCCTGGGATGCTCTTTTTGCCAAGTTCATAAGCTTTTAAAGCATATTGAGCTTGGTCAATTTTAGTGAATTGATAGGCCATTGGAACAATTGCATTCTGATTATTTTCGAGTTGAGAAATTACGTTGTCCCAAGTTTTGAATGCTTTTTCTTTATCGCTAGAGGTCCAGTATAAGTCACCTAAAGTCACCCAATTAACAAGGCGTTCGGGTCTTTTCTTTATTTCTTTTTTCAGTGCTTTATCTGCTGTTTTATAGTCCTGTCCGTTTATTAATGCACTGATATATTTATCAAAATATCCGGTAGATTGGTTTTGCTTGTACACCTTTAAGTAGTACTCTGCTGCTTTGTCAAACTCGCCTTGTTTAAAATATTGTTCCGCTAGTTTATAGTCATTTGCCTTTTGGGCAATACTTATGTTGGTCCAGCTAAAAGCCAGTAAAACAAAACCGAAATAGAAAAGAATTCGTTTAATACTCATGTGAATTTGACTAGTCACAAATGTAACTAACGATGTTTAAAATACCGATAGCTTAAGAGAATGAGGTAGATAAATAAAAATAAGGAAGAAGTACCGATAGAATAGTATTGCAGATCACTTATACAGGGCGGGCAACCCACATTTGAAAGGCAAGGGGTGCACTGAATCCAATTTGAATTGAAAATAGCAAGACAAATAATTTGTAAAAAAACGAAAAGTAAAAAATAGTGAATGGCCGTTTTTTTGATCTTCATAAAGGGTTATCTCAGTCCTCTGCTTTGTAATTCAGTCACTACTGAGTCAATTGGTAGAACCATACCATTGTATCTTTTAATTGATCTGGCTTCCCATTGTTGCAGGGTGCTAGTAGTTGTAATTATTTTTGAAACAGCTCTTGTCTCTCCCGCAAAGTATTTGGAGTAGCTGGAGTCAGCTGCAAAGCCATTTTTAATATCGTTAGATAGATGGTTTAATTGGTT
Source organism: Salibacteraceae bacterium (assembly GCA_047610145.1). Taxonomy (GTDB): domain Bacteria; phylum Bacteroidota; class Bacteroidia; order Flavobacteriales_G; family Salibacteraceae; genus CAJXZP01. Next base: position 8,262 of record JBLFZF010000078.1, read on the forward strand.
TTTTGAAAACTCAATTTCTTCACCTAACCGGTTGTATCCTTTTAAAAGTTTACGCATCAGTTTGAAATTAGAGTTGTACACATCAATATATCTGGCGTTTTTATAGGTGGTATCGGTATTAAATCTCTGGAGATAGTCTAGTTGTTGTTTAGCGTAGGTTTTGGCTTCTGTAAGAGCAGCCGTATCTATAGAAAGGAACTCTTTATGCGAGGAATCTACCTGCACGACTAGTTGATCAATTTGCGCAAGCATTTGCTCTGTTTTTTTACTTTTACAAGCGGAAAACACGGTAATAATGGCACCTACTAAAAGTAGTTTTGTAGCGAATGATATTTTCATAGTAGTCAATTAATTAATGATATCGAATCCGGTGTATTTGGCTAATTCTTTCGGTATTTTAATACCTTCTGGAGTTTGATTGTTCTCCAGTAATGCAGCCAAAATCCGAGGGAAAGCTAAAGCTGAACCATTCAAGGTGTGAACCAATTGGGGTTTATTGTCTTCATCTCTGTAGCGGCATTTTAAACGATTAGCTTGGAACGTTTCAAAATTGGAGATAGAACTTACTTCTAACCATTTTTCTTGAGCTGCAGAGTAGACCTCAAAATCATAGGTTAATACAGACGTAAAACCTAAATCGCCTCCACACAAACGAACAATACGAAAAGGTAGTTCTAGTTTTTGTAATAAAGTTTTAACGTATGCCACCATTTCATCTAAAGCCTCCATAGACTTTGATGGGTGAGTAATTTGAACAATTTCTACTTTATCAAATTGGTGTAAACGATTTAAACCACGTACTTCAGACCCGTAAGAACCTGCTTCTCTTCTGAAACACTGAGAATATGCCGTGTTTTTGATGGGTAAGTTCTCGGTCGGAATAATTACATCTCTATAAATGTTAGTTACCGGTACCTCTGCAGTAGGAATTAAATATAAATCGTCTACGGTTGAATGATACATTTGCCCTTCCTTATCCGGTAATTGTCCGGTGCCATAACCACTTGCTTCGTTTACCAAAAGAGGTGGTTGAACCTCTCTGTATCCTTGTGCGGTAGCATTATCTAAAAAGAATCCCGCTAAAGCTCTTTGAATACGTGCTCCTTTTCCGGTATATACAGGGAATCCAGCACCAGAAATTTTCACACCAAGTTCAAAGTCAATTAGCGCGTATTTTTTAGTTAATTCCCAATGGGGCTGTGCATTCGCATGTAGGTTTGGCATTTCACCTTCCGCAAAAATCTCAACATTATCGGCATCACTCTTTCCTTCAGGTACGGATTCATGGGGAACGTTAGGAACCAAATACAATAGTTGTTTTAGTTCTTCTGCATAGGTATTGAAGGCATCTTGTAAATACCTAGACTCTTCTTTTAATTGCGTAGTTTCTAGTTTCAATGCATTTGCTTCAGCTCCTTTTCCTTGCTTGAAAAGCATACCAATTTCTTTGGCTTTAGCATTCGAAGAAGCTAATACATCATCCAGCTTTTGTTGGGTTTCTCTACGATTTTTATCAGTATCAATGATTTTATTGATTGTTTCTGTCGCGTCTATGTTACGGACTTTTAAACGCTCAATGATTAAATCTTTGTTTTCGCGGATGTATGGTACTTGAAGCATTGTATGATGTTGAAATAAATTTCTAAAAATGAAAGGATTAATTTATTACCCTTTTTCTATGGTGACAAATTTAATGTTCTTACGCGATTATTGGAATCGAATAAATTAGATTTTGACGCAAAAAAAAATCCCCGACTATAAAAGTCGAGGATTCAATTATGATAAATAAATCTACCGACTAGTTAACCTCAACAGGGATAACTGATACGAATGATCTATCGTTTGCTTTTTTAGTGAACTTTACAGTTCCATCAACTAAAGAATATAATGTATCATCTTTACCGATACCTACATTATTTCCAGGATGATGTTTCGTGCCTCTTTGACGCACAATAATATTTCCAGCAATAGCAGCTTGACCGCCAAAAATTTTCACGCCTAAACGCTTACTTGCTGATTCCCGTCCGTTATTTGAACTACCTACACCTTTCTTATGAGCCATGTCTTATAGTTTTATTTGTCTTCAGATTTTTTAGCAGCAGCCTTTTTAGGTGCAGCTGTTTTAGTCTCAGCTTTCGGAGCGGCTTCTTTCTTTGCAGCAGCCTTAGGTGCAGCTGTTTTAGTTTCCGCTTTTGGAGCTTCTTCTTTTTTAGCAGCAGCTTTCGGAGCGGCAGATTTTGCGCCTTTCTCGTTAATAGCTTCAATTTTGATAGAGGTTAAGTATTGACGGTGACCGTTTTTTACTTTATACCCTTTTCTTCTTTTTTTCTTGAAAACGATAACTTTATCGCCTTTTACGTGTTCAAGAACGGTTACTACCACGGTAGCACCTGTTATAGCTGGGGCGCCAACATTTACTTTTCCTCCATTATCAATGAGTAAAACGTTATCGAAAGTTACTTTCGATCCTTCTTTACTATCTAAACGGTGAACAAATACTTGTTGATCTTTTTCAACTTTGAATTGTTGCCCTGCCATCTCTACGATTGCGTACATTATTCTGTTGTTTAAATTTAACAAACCCAAATATGGGGCTGCAAAATTAATTAAAGTATTGATGTAGACAACACTTTAATTAGTGAAACTAGAAGTTTGATACAGATAGATGCGTTTAGTTTTTTAAGAAGTGGCTATATGCCATATTTCAATAACTCTAGGTATGAAAATGAAGAACCTAATTATTAGGCTAACGCTGGCGCTTTTGGGTACGGTAGTGGTAGCTAGGTATTTGATTACTCGAATGCGTTCGTGTTTTTGATGCCCGAATTTAAAATCTCTGAGATGATCACAAACCCGATGCAATTGATAAGGGTAATCCATTCTATTCTGGAAATTTGAAAAAATCGATCATGTCCAAGAGCTAATAATCCAAAAAGCAAGGGAATGCGGGAGTTGTGCTCTTTATGGATTAAATGATACAGACTTTTAAAGGCATACTTAAAGCTTTGGGCGCGCTTATTAATTGAAAAATTACGTATAGTTTCGGCTGATGTTAAAAGGCGGGTTGTGCCATCAACCCGCCTTTTTTATTGTTTAATTTGAGGTATAAAACTTAATGTTTCTAGTTCCATACATGACAATAGATAAAATCACAAACAAGCCTATGCTTCCCATTAATAGTGCGTAATCTTCGGAGTTAAGCACGAAAAACATAAAGCTGTAAATACTGCCTAGCCCAAGAGTCATAAGGGCCGCTTTGGCTTTATTGTTAAACATGAACCTGGCGTACATACCTATTAAACTGGCAATCATTAATGTGGAAATTATATAGGCGTAATTGAAGCCAAAGTGTTCTGAGAATGAGAGAAGCAAGGTGTAGAACAAGACTAAGGCGGAACCGACTAAAACATATTGTAATGGATGTATTCTAATGTCATTGGCGATTTCTACAAAGAAGAAGGCAATAAAAGTGAGTAATACAATTAAGGAAGCGTACTTGGCAGAGCGTAATGTTTTTTGGTATTCATCCACTGGCAGTATAAAATCAACGCCAAAGGCGGAGTTATTAATTTCGTAGGCCTTTTCTTTCCATTGTTGGGGGTAGTTTCTATTCAAGTTGATTACTTTCCATTGGGAGGTGAACCCTTTGTCTGATACCTCTTGGTTTTGAGGTAAAAAGGCACCGTCAAATTTCGGACTGTGCCAGGTGGATGTTAAGTTTACTGCGGTTTGTTTAGCAATTGGGGTAAAGGATAAGTTGCCGCTGCCGTTTACATGTAAGGTATAAGTAAATATCAGGGAGGTAGGCCTTTCTGAGTTCATGACTTTCAATGTGTCGGTCTCTGTAGATGCACTCAAATTCACTTTTGCGTGCACACCAGAAAGGATCATTTGGGCATTTTCTATACCCGGGTTCATGGGTATTTTTTGTCCGCTCCAATTAATGGTGATAATATCTGTGATGCCCCTCATATCTGTAATGCCCATTGCAATTTCAGCTTCATCCCATACCATATCCGTGTCCTTCAAATGGAGTGCTTCTAGATCTATTTTGTCAAATCGTCCTTCTACATTTAGTTCGGCATCATATAAAATGACATTATAAATTCCTCGGTGCTTTTCTTGTGGGTTCACTTTTCCGTTGGTGGTTACTTTGGAAGGTAAGAAATGAGCAAAGTGTTTTTTTGTATAGTGCTTTTTTCCATCAGAATGTTTGGTGATATAGGGAATGGTAAGAATAGGTCCGCTAATATTTTGGGAGCTACCCCATTTACTACTCACTTCTTTTATGACGCCATTCCGTGCTTGAGATCTTTCTTTAATTAGGGTCTCTACCATGTTTTCTGGAATGAGGAGAAGTAAGATTAAGAATCCAATGGTGAGCATTTTTAGCATGATGGATGTTTTGATCCAATTGCTGGCTTTGTCAATAAAGCTAGGCTGTTGATTTGTCATAATTATGGTTTTGCATTATTTAAAAGTACTTTGATATTCAAAGTTTAATAAGTAAATTTTTTTTACATAGTAGATGCTTTTAAAATTTCAGCTAGACCGTCCAAATGATTTTGAAAATTAGTTCGACCCTGCGGAGTGATAACGT
>JBLFZF010000079.1:0-12668 GCA_047610145.1 Salibacteraceae bacterium
AAGTGCTTGTCTGGTCTATATAACTCATAGCCGAACCGATGTAGCCAATTAAAGAATATGGCCTGAAATTGATGCAACAAAATTTAATTCTCAATAGAGTTTATGTCTGGGAGTTTTGTATAGGAACCAAATAAAGATTTTCAGGGCAACCGAGGAACGCACGGACACAACCCTTGCAGACATCGGGTACAAACTTTCAAGAAATAGGGACTTTACTTCTGATAGGCGGTTATGTTTTAGTTGTTTTACTTGTATTGGTTGGTGTAGAAGTGATAAAATTAAGTTGTATAAACAGAATTGAACAACACGTAATCTGTTGTCAAGTCAGTACCCCAGCCCTTTGCGGATGCCTTCCCATCGTTTAAGTCAAGTTTGATTTTAATATGAGATTCCCTCAGCAATTTTTTCATGAAATTCCGATCAAATTTCGAAGGAATTCCTTTTTCTAATACGGGTACGATATTCTCCTCAGAACCCACGAACAAATTTATTTTTTCATAATTAAAAGCTAAGCCGGCATTACCCGCTGCGCTTATTATTCTACCCCAGTTAGGGTCGCGACCAAACATGGCGGTTTTAACAAGCGATGATTTAGAGATCGCCCGTATCATAACTCGTGCATAAGCTTCATCGGGGGCATTTACAATTTCATATTCAATAAATTTCGAAGCCCCTTCACCATCCGAGACAATTTGTTTTGCCAAATGCACCATCATCTCTTCCAGATTTTTGCTGAATTTTTTAAAGCCTTTGTCAGACTTTGTTTTTAGTTCAGGATTATTTGCTTTTCCATTGGCCAATACAATGACCATATCGTTGGTAGAGGTATCCCCGTCAACCGTAATCATATTGAACGATTTATCTACCGCTTTTTTTACCGCTTTTTGTAGTAATTTAGGAGTGATGGCCACATCAGTAACAATAAAAGCCAACATGGTTGCCATATTCGGATGTATCATTCCTGAGCCCTTGGCAATACCTCCCATGTTAACCTCGAAACCATCCAAATCAAATTCAGTAAAACCCTCTTTGGCAAAAGTATCGGTGGTTAATATGGCGTTAGCCGCAAATGATCCGGCCTGCGATTTGGAAGTAAGTTTACATACGTTTTCTTTTATCCCATTTACAATTTCTTCGGTTGGAAATGGTTCTCCAATCACTCCTGTGGATGCAACCAATACCAACTCCTTATCAATGCCTAATTCATCGGCCATGGTTTGTACCATTTCCAGGGCCCCGTCCATTCCCTGCTCACCCGTAGCAGCGTTGGCATTACCCGAGTTAATAACAATAGCTTGGGCCAAGCCATTTTTAATGTGTTTTTTTGATATGGTTACCGGAGCTGCTACAACCTGGTTTTGTGTAAATACAGCAGCTGCACTGGCGGGCACTTTTGAATAAATTATCGCCAGATCTCTTCGCAGCGATTTAATTCCAGTATGGGCTCCCCAACATTTAATCCCTCTAACATTCGTTATATTCTTTATCATTTCTTTTTGTTTTTATCTTTCAATTTACGACTCATTAATTTTTCGTTTTTGTTAAGTGTACCGTAAAATAAGTAATGCCAGTCTCTGCCTTGCGGCATAAATTTATTTGAACCACAAAGTTCAGAAAGGGACACAAAGTTTAATAAATGAAATGCGTTAGCTTTTTATATATAGGAAAAACTTTGTGAAACTTCGTGGCCTTTGTAGTTAATTAAAAAAAATGCGGAACGCATGCGCATGTCGAGCCCTCAGGCAAGACCAGAAAAGCACTCAAGACTTACTTTACGCTGCACTAAGGATTAACAGGCACTTGATTTAATCCTTGTTTTTCATTTAATCCGAGCATTAGATTCATGTTTTGAACGGCCTGTCCAGCTGCCCCTTTAACCAGGTTATCAATAACACTAACTATAATGATTCTATTTGTACGCTCATCAAAATTGACATGCAAATCACAGTAATTACTTCCTCTGACATCCTTAATGGCAGGAAGCTGTTTGCGCAACCTAACAAATGGTGCACGGACATAAAATTTAGTGTAAATATCTTTCAATTTTTCCTCATCCATTTCCCCTGTTGGCTGCACGTAAATTGTTGATAAAATACCACGGTCAACCGGCAGTAAATGTGGGGTGAACTGAACCAGTGTTTTTTCATCCAACAACTGATCAAAGATATTTTGAATTTCGATGGTATGCCGGTGGTTTTTAAGTCCGTATGCTTTAAAATTGTCATTTACATTAGAGTACAGATTCACCGGTTTCGATTTTATTCCTGCCCCGGTAACTCCAGTCTTTGAGTCGATAATTATCTGCTTTTTTTCTACCAAGTTGTTGGTGATTAATGGTGCCAAACCCAGAATAGCTGTAGTTGGAAAACAACCAGGGTTGGCCACCAATTTTGCCTCTTTAATTTGATCGGCAAAAAGTTCAGGGATTCCAAAAACAGCATTTTTAATTCCTTCAGGATAAACATGTTTCATCTGGTACCATTGTTCATAATCAGCGACAGTATTTAATCTAAAATCACCAGATAAATCTACTATCTTGAATGGTTTGCCATGGAACTTCTTTACGAAATCCATTGAAACGCCATGCGGTAATGCTAAAAAAACTAGGTCCAATTCAACATCCTCCATCTGATTTATTGACAATAACTTTTGATCTACAATACCCTGAAAAAAAGGGTGTACATCTGAAAACGGCTCTCCGGCTCGACTTTCGGAAGTAATTAAATTTATTTCAACATCGGGATGATTTATAAGTATTCGTACCAATTCGGAACCCGTATACCCCGTGGCGCCAATTATTCCAATTTTCTTTTTATTCATTTTTTTTAATTTCGTAAAACGATTCATTGATGACTTCGACAATTTCTTTTAAATCGGTCATGGGAATATTAAGGGGTGGCAGCAGTCTTAATACTTTATTGGCTATAACATTTGCGAGTACGCCTTTTTCAAGCATTTTGGCCACCAGGGGTTTGGTTTCAAAATCGAATTCAATTCCCAACATTAGTCCTTTACCTCTGATTTCTTTTATATTTGGAATGTTTAATTTTTCTATTTCCTTGCGTAGCCATTGTTCTTTTTTGGTAGCCTCTTCAAGCAGGTTTTCTGATTCGATAGCCTCTAAAACTGCCAATGACGCTGCACATGCCAGGGGGTTTCCACCAAAAGTGGTACCGTGGTCGCCAGGTTCCATGGCAGAGCTTACCTTTTCATTAGACAATATAGCGCCCACGGGGACACCCCCTCCCAAGCCTTTGGCCAGTGTCATAATATCGGGTTGTACCCCAACATGGTCTTTCGCAAACATTTTTCCCGTGCGGCCAAGGCCACATTGAATCTCATCAAAAATCAACACTATATTTTGTTCATCACAAAAGGTTCTAAGCTTTTTTAAAAAGGAGGCATCCGCGATATTTATACCGCCTTCCCCTTGAATGGGTTCAATTATAATGGCCGCAGTTTCTATTGATATGGCTTTTATTACGGCATCCAAATTATTGAAAGGCACCATTTTAAATCCTGTAGGTATGGGTTCAAATCCTTTTTTCATTTTTGCTTTTCCCATAGCGATCGTAGCCAGTGTACGTCCGTGGAAAGAACCTTCGAAAGAAATTATTTCGCCACCACGACCAATACTATGCGCATATTTTCGGGCAATTTTTACCGCTCCTTCAACTGATTCAGCCCCACTGTTTGTGAAAAACACGCGATCCAATCTAGAAAGCGCAATCAATTTTTTTGAAAGCATGGCTTGCGGTACGCTTAAATAGAAATTTGAGATATGAAGCAGTTTGCCTGCCTGATCCTGAATAGCTCGTACTAGCTTTGGATGATTATGCCCCAATACATTTACCGCAATTCCACCCAAGGCATCGATGTACTCCTTTCCCTCTACATCCCAAACATGAGCGCCTTCGCCTCGCTCCAATGTTACCGGGAATCTGCTAAAAGCTTGAAGGTATTGCTTTTTGTCTAAGTCCGATAAACTATCATTTGTGTATTCCATATATGTTAACTTTACTGCTTCATAATTAAAGTCCCAATTGAATCAGCGTTTATATTTATTATTTGTTCGGGTTGAGTTCCGTTTATTATTTTGGCACTACGGGCACCTTTATTAATGGCTGTTTCACAGGCCTCCATTTTCGGAATCATTCCTCCTTGTATTATTCCATCGCCTTTTAAAGCATGTAATTCAGGCAACGATATTTTCCGAATTATTGATGTAGGATCATCTTTATCTTTCAACAAGCCATCAACATCAGTAAGTATTATAAATTGATCGGCCTGCAATGCCCCAGCTAGGTATCCTGCAAAAGTATCACCGTTAATATTATAACCCACACCGTTTTCATCAGCACCAATACAAGCAACTACAGGAATAAAACCGTTTTCGAGCAATTGGTAAATAAGCGGTGTATTTACCTTTGAAACATCACCCACCTGCCCTAAATCAATATCCTGCATCACTCCGTTAACTTCTCGTTTGTGTATTTTTTTATGAGCCACTACCGTTTTACCGTCCTTACCAGATATGCCTACCGCACTATACCCCATGCTATTAATAGTATTCACTAAATCGCTGTTCACCTGCCCTTTTAACACCATTTCAATATATATATAAGCTTCAGGACTTGTACAACGTAGTCCATCAATAAATTCTGTTTTAAGATTGACTTTGGTTAGCATATCTTTAATAAAAGGTCCTCCTCCATGCGAAATAACTACATCATATCCTTTCTTTTTTAATGCTAAAATATTAGCTAATATGCTCTTTTTAATAGTGCTATTGGTCATGGCATTTCCGCCATATTTAAATAATAATATTTTTTTTTGTACCATAATAAGTATTAGAGTTTATTCCAAAATAATTTTTATGTTCTCAATTGATGTTTTTATCAAGCACCTCAGCTTTTTGTTCACCCATAGCTAAGGCTACGAACTCAAAAAAGAGCTTCGTTCTGAAAAAAAATATCTATTTGATTCATATACAAAACATTTCAACATAAACTCTATTATAAAGAGATTAAAAAATTATCCTTCGTAATAATATTTTTCCGAAAGTTCCTTTACGGCGCTATTTTTTCGAAAAGTATTAAACTAAACGTTGAAAGTATTCATTTCCTTGACTTGAATGGAAAATTTATGCATCATTTCTTCCAGTGTATCCAGAAGAACGTGTTTATATTGCCGGATTACTTTTTTTCACAAGTTAATAGAACTAATACTTTTAAGTCCTGATTATAATCAAATCAGAAATTGATAAAAGTCACTCCTTCTGAATATTTAATATTTTATATTGGGCAAATAGTTATTATTAAATAACCTCACCAAAAAAGGAGAGACTTATTCTTTATGTAATACTTATTATTTGATTACTCGCTAATTATTAATTAGCCAAATTATTTACCATGATTTATCCAGACATTAGAACTTATCGCGAGAGTAGATGGGCCCATCGATTTACCCCCCTTTCTCAAAGAAGATTTTTTCTTGGTCAAAATTATGCGGATTTGATGTTGAAACAGAGAAAACCCGCCTTTAATATTAAGCAAGACGAAACGCATTTCGAATTAGAAATTGTAATTCCTGGATTTTCCAAAGAAGAAATACAAATCACTGTATTTGATGATATACTGACGGTAAGAGGGGAAAAAGAAGTCTCAGAAAAACCAAATTCTCCATACGTCCTTGAAGAATTTGATATAGATATGGTGGAACGAAAGTTTAGATTGGCAGAGGGGCTTGGAACGGAGAAAATTACGGAGTCTTATGAAAATGGGATTTTAAAACTTCACTTTAAGAATGCACCAAACACTGCAGAAGAAGCTAACCGAAGATGAAAATTGCTTAAGTGATTTTGAATCCGTAACTATTTCCTCATTTAATTATGGCGTGAGAAATAGCATTTTTTAGATTTTAGAAAATTAGTGATGTATTATCTAATCGAGCTCCATATATGACAATATCAAAAACTAAATAATCGTATGAGTAAAACACGATGAAGAATAATGTTTTAGAAACACTTAAAGCGGAATTTCTACAATAAACGTAGTCCCTAAATTAAGTTTACTTTTAAAGCTGATCTTTCCTCCCATGATGTCCAAATATCGTTTTACGATTGTCAAGCCAACACCTGTTCCTTGAATGGTGGAAACATTTGAGGCACGGAAAAACCGACTGAACATTAATTCATGTTGATCCTCTGGAATACCAATCCCCTTGTCTTTTATTTCTATGACGAGGCTCGATTCTTTTCTATCTAAATATAAATCAACATCGTCTCCATTTGTTGAATATTTTATTGCATTTGATAATAAGTTAATCAAAATATTTCTTACACAATGTTGGTCAATATTAGCTTCTTTACTACCAGAATGGAGGTAATGAATTGTTTGGTTGCTCTTCGTTATTACATATACCTCTTCCAAGACATCTGGTATAAAATCGCTTAAATTTGTTAGCTCTGAATTAAAGCGGACTTTCCCTGATTCCAACTTTTCTAAGGATAGAAAGTCATTAAGAATAAAGGTCAGATTGGTTACGGCTATTTTAATATTCTTAAGATGTTTTTGATATTTATCAAGATTTCCTCTTTTGATATGCAGATCTACGAGACTAGCAGAAGATAATATAGTCGTTAGTGGCGTTCTAAACTCATGAGAAGCCATCGAAACAAATCGCGACTTGAGTTCATTAAGATCCTGTTCTTTTTTTAATGCTTCTTCACTTAGGGTACGCTGGGTAATATCATTTATGAGGGCGATAATAACAGTATGGTTACTGTCCTCGGCATAACTAAGGGACACTTCCACCGGAAATTGCTGACCATCCTTGCGTATGCCAAGTAATTCTTCCCCTAAGCCCATGTATTGAGTAACCGGATTTTTGTAATGGGATTTGAAATGAGCTATATATTCTGAATGGAATTTATTTGGAATAAGGGTTTCAATTTGTTGACCAATTATGGCATCAACCTCATATCCAAACATTTGCGCCCCATAGGGGCTACATAGAACAATAGCACCTTCTTCATCTGCCATAACAATACCAACTGCGGCGTGTTCAAACATTACCCTAAGAAGCGTATCCTGATAACTATCTTCATAAGGAGAAGTACTGTTGGGAGTAGAATCCATAGGTTTTATTTTGTAAGGAGTGATTTATTAGAATGATTGAGAATGGAAAAATATACTCTTTGATTAAATCATTCTTAATAATATCTCGATTTTTTGTTTCGGGGTAGTTTATTTTAACTCAATAATTTATCAATGGTGTCAAGTAACTCTTCTGTTTGAAAAGGTTTGGTCAGATAGCAATCAGCTCTAGAAAGAACCCCTTTTTTAATTTCTTTATTTTGGGCACTGGAAGTAATAAAAATGAATGGAATTTTATTGGTCTCGGGTTTTGATTTGAGAAACTCAAGGACTTGATACCCATTCACTTCTGGCATCGCAACATCACAAATGATGAGATTAGGTTTTCTTTTCTGTATAGCCTCCATTCCTTCTTGGCCGTCACTGGCAGTAGTCACCTGGAAATTGGAGAGTTCGAGAAGCTCTTCTAAGTTTTCTCTAATAGTTTGGTTGTCTTCAATAATTAGAATGTTTTTCATAGACTAGCGTTTTGGATAAGCGTAGAGAGGAATATCATATTGGTAATGTAACATAATTATCTTTAGTAATAGGTTTTATGCTGTTATTATTTGTTCATTCACCCAATACGAATCTGTTTAGAAATTATCGAGTCTATCTGGCTAGACAGGCCGGCAGGATAAAGGCTAATGAAATATAGGTTAATTGCTTTACTTCAGGAAGGAGTATTGTATTAACTATCATGATGAACTATCATGATGAACTATCATGATGAACTATCATGATGAAAATCATCTTCAAACGAGTTGGAAATCACATAATAAGGAAAATAACACCTTTACATTTGTGAGCAAACAGTCACGTACTAAGTGAAAGCCTATAATCACTAATTTTGAAATAATTATTCATTTAAAAATAATAACCATGATAAAGATAAAATAATACGATTTGAGCATTAACGGTATAGTATGGAGAACATATTTAACGATGGCAGTTGTTGTTGTTATTTTCGGATTCCTGAATCAATGGGCACTTACCGCTGTGCTGGCATTTACAGTCGCTGTTAGTTTCATAGTAGGAATTACTGTGACTATTGTGAAACTGAAGCAGGTATCCACTGAGAAAAAGAGTGATAAGTTATCTCCGGTGAAGAAAGGAATAAATATTTGGGAAGCGGCTTAGCGTGATTTCTCCTCTGAAAATATCAGCGAGAAAACGGTAAAATTATTTTAGAATAAACTCTAATAAACAAGTAACAAAATGTCAATAAAAAATAAACTGGGAATTTGGATGGATCATTCAGAAGCACATCTGATAGCGTTTAAGAAAGAGCCCTTCCCATTAACAATCATCAGCACCACGTTTAACCATGAAGATATGGAGGCTGCATTAAATAGGAGCGAACATCTTATGCATAATAAGCGGTAACAACAACAAGCGGCCTATTATAAAAAGCTGGGGGATGCTATCACACCTTATGAAGAAGTACTTTTATTTGGCCCAACGGATGCTAAGACCGAGTTGTTAAATGTATTACAATCTGATCTTCGATTCGACAAAATTAAAATTGAAGTTCAGTCGGCCGATAAAATGACGAAGAATCAAGAAAATGCTTTTGTTCAAAAGCATTTTTTAATGCAATAGTGTTTATCCATAATCATTGTTAGAAAAAAATATTAGTGATTAAATTACTGTACAACCAACCTTTTTAAAATAATAAGTAGATATGACAATTCAATTTAATACAGACAAAAACATATCAGGAAACGAAAAACTTGAAACCTATATAAACTCCACTATAGCTGATGGATTAGACAGGTTCAGCGATCACATCACTCGGATAGAAGTGCATCTCTCGGACGAGAATGGCCGTAAAAGCGGGGAAGATGACCAACGTTGTATGCTTGAAGCAAGACTGGAAAATAGACAACCCATTGCTGTCACCAGCCACGCAAATACTGAAGAGAAAGCCGTAAATAAAGCGCTTGGTAAATTAAAGACTTTAATGGAAAAATATAGAGTCAGCTAAAGAAAATAATTAAATCCTACTACCAAAAATAAAATGAAATGATAACTGCTCTTGCTTCTGATCAAAAAATATTAGAGTGCTATTTGGTAGAACCAAGTGCTAAGATTGCCGAGATACTATACAGTCTTTACTATGCGGATATCTTTCACTATCGTCTTTAGGTATTAAAACCCGAGAGGATGCTTTTGATTAAATTCGAAAATTATGGAGAGAGAGAAATTTGTTCAAATCCAACTAATTGTAACTACCCAAATTCCAGGATCGGAAAATAGCGAACTGACTTGGTTGATGCTTTATGTTTGTCTTGCTTATCATTATAAATTTATATTTTGTGGTTTATTAGGAGGAGTCTTTGGGTTAGATTTGTAATACAATGGTACATAGCCGTAACGACCAACCATTGGTTTGAACAATTTGTATATGTTCCTACTTTATGGTTTGTACTTTATCGGCTGATACAAATAGTATTTGGACCGAATGAAAAAGAAGTCCTCGGAAAAGCGGTTAGAAAATTTTTATTCTGTATTTATTACCTCATTATTCTTTGCCATATTTATGTAATTTGTACTGGGCTTTCAATAGTTCCGTACGCCTCGCGACAGATGGCTTGGTAAATTCTTTTCGTCTCCTTAATTCATCTCGGAGTTTTACTTTTCGGTGTTTATTTTTATACCGTTTTAACATTCGTTCGATGGTTTCCCTATCTTTTCGTTCTATTATTATCATATTATTTTTTATCATTTGACTGCGTGATATACGTATCTTTTATATTTATTTACACCAAGGACTCATTAAAAAACCAAAGCTGGGATTTCACCTTGTAAAATGAGTCGTTTGGTATTGTAGTCGTTAAATACTCGTTCAAAAAAGTTTTTATTTTTTTGCTCAAAAGCAAGCCAGTCAGGAGAAATAGAATTGACCAAGGCAATAACGTCTTCCGCTTTTTTATCTCCAAATATCCGGTGGAAAGTTGGTTCTTTATATCCTAGCAAATTTTTAAATACATTTATCATTTCCTGATAAGTACCTTCAGCTTCGCTTATGTCCTTGTCTGAAAAAATGATTACTTGGAGGTGAGCATCCAAACTCTCTGTGAGGGTGGTAAGTATTTGTAGATTATCAATCTTTGTATCATCCATATCCATCATATAAAGTATTTTTTGGACAGGTCTCCACACCGTTTGAGGTTGGACAACCAATACTGGACAGTCTGCTTCTTCTGCAATCATTGTTTCATAAGTTCCAAACCATTCATTTAGTGTAGTGAGATCACTTCGTCCTTCGATGACTAATAGGAAAGGATCTTTTTCGTCCATCATGCTGATGACCTTAGTTTGAGAAACTCCTATTGCTACATCACAATATACATTTCTCCAGATATGCTGTACCTCAAGATATAATTTACGCAAGTGAAGTATTGCTTTCTCTTTCAAAGAGTTAAAATCTAGATTGGGATAGGGCAACCCCCCACCTACCACAGTAGCAGGGCTTTTTAGCTTAGCTATTGCTAATAAAATTGCAGGTGATTCTAAGCCTTTAGCTAAATTAACGCCATAAGTTATTACCGGATTTAGTTTTGTATAGTCGTTGAGCAGAATAAATATTTTCTTTTTCATAATTCCTTTTTTTAATGGTCTTAAAATAAAAGTAAACCTTGAAGGTATTAATTGGACCTTACGATTAAATACTTAATACTTACCTTTCGTTTTTAATTTTCACCTTGCTCATAAACGCTACTAACTTGATGTCAGCATAAATTTCATAAGATGATACAATTTTTCCCTGGTTCCCCTCCTCACATTCAATCTAAAAGAAGATAGACATATCACTTGGGTTGGATGCTCCCTCAAAAGGGAAATACTCAATAATCCACATGTTTTTTTGGGCATATATTTTCCCTGATTCAAAGTATTCCATTTTATCTTTTTCAATAGTAAAGGAAGAAGTAACCCCATTTTATTTTAAGGTTAATAAAGTATTAATGAGGGTATTGTATTTTGTCTCAGCCATGATGAGATTATTTTTTGTGCCATGTTTACTAATAATTAAGCTAAAATAATCTCTATTCTTTTTTGGTTTTGATATAACCAAAAGTACCATTTTGTTGAGGTACTAAATCATTGACATTTCTCAACCATAAATCAGTTTGTAGAAATGGTATTTCAATATTATTCTTTCGAAATAATTGAATTATTCGATACCTCAAATCACTTTTTACAAACTGTATTCGTCGAAACTCATAGCTGTAAAAATGAATTACAAAATCCAATGAGGAGTTGCCAAAGTCTTTAAATTGTATTTCCGGTGCTGGTGCCTTTAGAATTTTATTATGTTCCTTGGTTGCTTGAAGTAGGAGGGATGTAACCGCTTCTACATCTGATTTATAGGCTACACCTATACTAAGTTGAAACCGTGTTGATGTTTTGTTGTGACTCCAATTGGTGGCATTATTTCCTGCTAATTTGGAGTTGGGAATAAGGATGGAAATACGGTCGAGTGTTTCTACTTTGGAAGTCCGAACACCAATACTGGTGACTGTACCTATGATTCCATTTGTTTCTATCACATCATTTACCTCTACCGTTCCTTCAATTAGTAAAATAAGCCCTGAAATCAAATCATTGAAAGTTTGCTGTAGCCCAAGTCCAACACCAACTAATAAAGCCGCAGCGCCACCCCACAAAATGGATAGTGAAATACCTACAGCCTCTAAAGCCAGGAGCACAGCTCCGGTATATATGATGTATTTTACAACCTGCAAAAAAGCAAACTGTCGACCTTTATCAACCTTTTTACGTTTGAAAAATCGGTAAGCAATTCGATTGATAGACCATATTAGAAAGCGAACAATCAAAAAGACTGCTAAGACTAATATAATTTGGAAAATGTTTACATGGAATTCGCCAAAATTGATAATATTATATTCAAGAATTTCTGTTAGATTCATTTCTTTTAAAAGATTTTTTTAATCAACGGACTAAGAGCATTAAGAGCATCAAGAGACTCAGGATCTCTAAATAAGTAGGCAGCCTATAACGAGGCTATTAAAAAACCAAAGCGGGGATTTCACTTTGTAAAATAAGTCGTTTGGTATTGTAGTCATCAAATATCCGTTCAAAAAAGTTTTTATTTTTTTGCTCAAAAGCAAGCCAATCAGGAGAAATAGCGTTTACCAAACCAATAACTTCTTCCGCTTTTTTCTCTCCAAATATCCGATGGAAAGTGGGCTCTTTATAGCCCAACAAATTTTTAAAGTCATTTATCATTTCTTGATAAGTAGCATCTGCTTCACTGATGTCTTTATCTGAAAAAATGATTACTTGGAGGTGAGCGTCCAAACTTTCTGTGAGGGTGGTAAGTACTAGTAGATTATCAGATTTTGCATCATCCATATCCATCATATAGAGTATTTTTTGGATAGGTTTCCAGACGGTTTGAGGTTGGACAATTAGTACCGGACAGTCTGCCCTTTCTGCAATTTTTGTTTCGTAAGTTCCAAACCACTCATTTAGTGTAGTCAGATCGCTACGCCCTTCGATGACTAA
>JBLFZF010000080.1:0-12428 GCA_047610145.1 Salibacteraceae bacterium
AGTACAAGTTGTATTCAACCCGAAAACCAATAAGGAAGAAAAGACAAAACTTAAAAAGAAAGAGTATAAACACAGACTAACTACTTTGGGCTTGTTAATGGTCATGAAAGGTGATATTGCCTTAGGTCAAGGAAACTTGAATGCGGCTGATTCTATTTATGTTCGTAATCGTCATGAGTTATTAAAAATGGTTAAGAAGAAAGACATTAGTTATTTAAACAATAGCTATGGTAAAACTCGTTTACGAGTTTTACAAGGTGACCCTTTAGCAGCGATGGACTTAAAAAACATTCGAAAAAAATACGCTACTCAGGTAAAGTACTCGATTCCTAACTTAACATATTTAGATATTTTTGAGAATGAAATTAGAGCAGATGCGCAACTGGATAACTATTCCAAATACAAAAGTGCCACGAAGCAATTTCAAAGAGAGGTTAGTAGTAACTTCCCAAATAAGTCTGCACATATATTCACCGCTGAGTATTTAGGCCAGTTAGAAAACTTAACCAAAGGAAAGTATAAAACCTATGGAAAGCGGATGAACAAGCAGGCCCTAAACCTGAAAGATTACTACGGACCAAAGGATGCTGGTCAAATCAGTTTTTTATACGATTTAGCCACCGCACAAATAAACCTTTATGACTTTGAAGGAGCTAAAAAGACATATCTAAACATACTAGAACTAGCCGATTACAACAATTCTGATTCCAGTTCTTTCTTTTATAATGCCAATTTAGAACTCGGATCCTATTATTTAAACTATACCACTGAGTTTGCAGTTGCAGATTCTTTATTTTCTGGGTACTACGAACCTTTTGTTTTAAAGGAACTACATCCTTACCACCCCTATTACGGAAAATTTTTAAATGACTATGCACTTATTGATACCAAGTTAGACCGATTTAATGAAGCCATCATTAAATATCAACAATTAGCCGATATCAATAGTGTGAAATACGGAGATCTGACAGAAGAGTATGCTTTGGTTTTACAAAGAATGGCATCGGCTCAGATTGATATTGGAGATTATACCTCAGCAGAGCAAAATCTGATCCAGGCACTACTCGCTTTCAAAACCGAGAAAAAAACAAAAACACAAAATTATATTTACACCCAACAAGCCATTGGAGAATTGTACGCTATAAATGGAGATTTCATTAATGCCAAAAGGAATCTTCAAGATGCGTATCAAAATGCCGGGAAATTTGACTTGGTCAATGAAATGTTGCCTATTAATGCGAATGAAGCATTAGCTGAACTTTATTTTGAAGTAGGTAAATACGATAATGCAGAAGACATTTTAATTGAGTCCATCTTAATAAAGGGAGATAAACTGGGAGAAAACAGTCCTGAGTTAATTAACGCTTATGCCCTACTTGGTCAGATCTACTTAGTTCAAGGAAAATTAATTGAAGCCGAAAAGTTAATCGGTAAATCGGTTGATATTAGCAAACAAACGTATGGCAAACACGCGCTTCGTTACTTAGAACGTAAAATATTATTAGGTGATATCTATTACAAAATGGGAGATTCTGATAGGTCTGTAGAAATATATAATTCAGTAATTAGTGAGTACGAATCGAAATTTGGGGATAATTATTTGAATCTAGCAGATTTACTTATTAGGAAATCAAGAGTACAACTAAACACCAGCGCCACCATTGCTTCATTAATGAATGATTTAAACCGAGCAAACACGATCATTACCACTAACGTAAACGATCATCATCCAATGATTGCTGAGGTTACCGAGCTTAAAGCGATGGTATACATTAGAGAAAAGAATTTTGACCAAGCTTTAATTCAACTCCAAGCAGCCAACCTTATCTATTCGTCTACTTATGGAGATAACCACTTTAAAACAGCCGACAATCAAGTAAATATTGCCACGCTGTATTATAAAAAAGGCAGTTATGTAAATGCATTAAGTTTCTACAATAGGGCTCTGGGTATCTACAAGAAAATATTTAGCGACTCCCATCCTAAGTATGTTTCGACACTAAGTAAAATTGGCCGAACATACTATGCCCAAAAGAACTACAAAAGAGCCGCAGAAACACTGAGACAGTCAACACAAATGTATCTTTCTTATATTTCAGACTACTTTCCTTCTTTGTCTGAAATGGAAAAGGACAATTATTGGTCTTCAATTCAAGGAGACTTTGAACTATTCAACTCACTCGCCTTAAATTATTACAAAAATGACGATGCAATTATTGGCGAGATGTATAACAATCGTTTAGCAACAAAAGCTATTCTTTTAAACTCTTCTTTAAAGCTAAAAAAACGAATTTTGAACTATGGATCTCCCGAGTTAATTTCAAAATATACCGGCTGGCTTTCTAAAAAAGACTCCTTATTGGTGGCACAGGGCATGAATAAAAACACGCTTGATTCTTTGAATATTAATATCGCAGAAATGCGAAGTGAAATTAATACCATAGAAAAAGAACTTAGCGAGAGTGCGGAAGGGTTTTCAAGGAATTACGAAAATAAGGCGGTTGATTGGTCAATGGTTCAAAATAAACTAGCACCCAATGAATCAGCGATGGAAATTATTCGCTTTAATTATTTTGACACTGAATTTACCGATTCTGTTATTTATGTAGGACTTTTCGTAGACAAAGAAACCAAAAACAATCCCGAAATAATTATTCTACCAAATGGGAACGATTTAGAAAATAAATACTTCAGTTATTATCAAAATGCAGTAAAGCAAAAAACGAAAGACACAAAGTCATACGCTAACTACTGGGAGTACTTTGATTCAAAACTACGAGGCAAAAACAAAATTTACTTTTCTGGTGATGGTGTTTATAATCAATTAAATCCGGAAACATTTAAGAATTTTGATGGAGCCTATTTAATGGATTCCTACACGTTCTACTTTATATCAAATACACGAGATATTGTAGACCAAGCACAAAGTGACAAACCCCTTTACACTAATACTACGGCTGTCATGTTTGGAAACCCGAAATTTGAAACTACGATTACTGGACACTCAAAAAACTCTATAACTCCTCTTGATGCCTTACCTGGAGCTGAACTAGAAGTCAATTTATTGGATAGCTTTTTAGTACAGAGTAATTGGACCACCGAGAATTATGTAGGAATAGAAGCTACTGAAACTAAGTTAAAAGAAGTAGTGAGTCCGAGAATACTTCATATTGCTACGCATGGCTTCTTTATGGCTGATGAGCATCACAAAAACCAAACAGAACTGGTAGGCACAGAACAACAAACCACCACAAACCCCCTCTTACGTTCTGGGTTATTATTTACAGGTGCAGCGCCATTATTAGCCACTGAAAATGTATATCAATTTAATCAAACAGATGGAGTACTCACCGCTTTTGAGGCCATGAACTTAAACTTAGATCAAACCGAAATAGTATTTTTAAGCGCCTGTGAAACCGGACGTGGAGAAGTAAAATCTGGTGAAGGTGTTTACGGCTTACAGCGTTCATTTATTGTTGCAGGAGCACAAAATGTAGTGATGACTCTATTTAAAGTAGACGATGCTGTTACTCAAAAATTAGTCACCTTATTCTATACCGAATGGATAAAAACCGGAGACAAACGAACTGCGTTTAACAACGCAAAAAAAACCATCTTAGAAGAGTTTAAAGATCCTATTTATTGGGGCTCATTTATTATGGTTGGATTAGATTAAAAATGGATCCAAATGAATCTTTATTTTTCGATACTATTTAGTGTTAGTCTATTCAACTTTCCGGATATTAGGCTCCCTATTTTAATCGAACAGAAAAGTGAAATAACGTGTTCTGAAAATGGATGCACAGGCACTTATTCAGGACCTGAGTTTATAAGTAAATCTGATATTGCGCATCAATTCTCTAATAAAATGTCGAAGGAAGTTGGCACTAAATTGAAGGAGCTGTACAAAAATGGAACGTACGTTAAAGTCGATTTTCCAAACATTCAAATGTCCACAGAGGGTATGGGATCTGGCAATGTCACCTATACCCTGACCATTCCCTTTATCGCAGTTGAAAAAAAATGCGCAGCTTATACCTCATTTGACCACGTTGGCGGCTGGAACCATACACCAAATTTAATTTCGAGAAAAAACCAGTTAAGTAGAGGGTTAATGGACAACGGAACGTTAGACATTAGTACGCTAAAAACTACACCCGAGGGATTACAGGAGTATTGGATTCAATGGAAAAATCAAATAACACAATCTGAATGCCCTTAACGTGATTCATATACGTTGACGAATTTCAATACGTTCACCAAAGTAAAAGGAAATACTAATACGTGTTTCCTGTGATTATACATTCAACCTCAGTTAAAAAGAAGTTCCTGAGCGTATTTGAAAATTAAATAGTCCTCCTTTCAGGGTCATCTGTGGGTACTCTTTAATGAACTCAACGCACCCAAACTACTTTCATTTGTCACCACAGGACTATTTTTTAAAATTAAATTTGAGTCTATTAAAAACCATACAAATTCCAAGCAAAAAAAAGCCCCTCCAATAAATGGAGAGGCTTAGATACCGTTCGAATGGATGTTTAATTCTTTACTTTAACAGACTCTAGTCCTATTTTAAACAAGAAGGTATTATACGCATCTTGAAACTCTACAATGTTTGGTTCTTTTTCAAGAGCACTTTCATAATAAGGAATCGCATTTAAAAACAATTCTTGATCTTCTAAATAAGTCGCAATAACCATATCTCCAATAGCCGAGTTTGGAGGAACCTCACTTTTCAGCATGTTCAAATCTGTTTCGTAGCGAGCCATTTCAGAACGAGTGGGCACTTGCAAAGAAATAAATCCGGAGTTCACTTCTGGGTTACTGGCATCTGCTACTTTCATTTTATACACCTGACCGGGGTTCAATCCTAGTTCGGCAAAATCAATAGAAATTGATTTATCCGTTGTCTTTTTATTATATACAGATTCTTCGTATAAGTTAAATATATTCACATTATACTCGGCAATACTAGATTTGGGAAACCATTGTACAGCACCTTCTGTACCTGTTATTTTTGTGATTTTAGGAAGAAACATCACAATGTCTTTGTTCTCTACAGATCTTTCAACGGAACCTGTATACTTCATGTTTCTAGCCGTATTATCATCTACCTTACTCATGTCGTTTACCAACAGATTTAAATATTTTTGAGCCATCGAGGTTTCGCCACTCGTTAAAGCTTTCGAAAGATCCTTGACGTAATAAACGCCCCCTTTCTTAAGTTCTAATGCCTTTCCATCAGCACTCACTAAACCAACGTAACTCGTGGTACCCGTAATAATAATCTTATCTTCCTCAAATATTTTAAGACCGGTAGAAATAGGGGTGTATTCATCTGGGTTTGCTCCTCTTTGAACCATGCAGGTTCCCTTAGCAGCTAACGTTTTAAAGATAACTTCCTGGGCATTAAGTCCTACGCATATTAAGGTAGCACATAAAACTGTAGCAATTTTTCTCATCGTTTTAGGTTTCAATCGAGGCTCAAAATAGAACTGTCTACGAAAGTACTTATTTTTTTAATTAAACACCTCATAATCAACACTAAAAATATATGTTATTTTTGGTATTCAAAAACTAAACGGAATGAACATCCTTACTCGGAAGAGCGTACTCATATGTACCCTATTTATTTTTCTATTTCTCGGGTTTTTATCTAAAATCCCCATTCAATTTGAATCAAAGTTACTAGACCCAATAGGCAATGCTCTAAAAGATTTTGAATTAACCGACCTGGTTTTTAGTCAATTAAGAACCACTCAAACTATTGACACTAATATTGTTTTAGTCAACATTGGTCATCTTTCTCGTTCTCAAATTGGAAAGCAAATTGAGATTTTAAATCGGTACGAACCCAAAGTAATAGGAATGGATGCTTTTTTTAGAAGCAAAAAAGAGTTTAGAGAGGATATTCAGTTAATCATGGCATTATCGCAAGTTCAAAACTTAGTTTTAGTCTCTGATTTAGAAAACAGGAATGAGATGAACACCTGCTTTGACACCATGACTACTTCTCACCCTCAATTCAATCAATTTGCAAAAAACGGTTTTGCAGATCTCATTACAGATGAAGAAAGTTTTAGAACTATACGTCAAATAACTCCACTGTTTTGCTTGGCAGATAGCCTGGTTCAATCGTTCTCCTTAGTATTAGCTCAAATCTATGACTCGGCTTCTGTTAACTACCTTCTTAAAAGAAATAATGAGCGCGAAGCCATTAACTGGAAAGGAAACCACTCCAAGTTTTACACTCTTGATTCTCAAGAATTATTAAACGAAGAAGCTGATTTTTCTTTTATTAAAGACAAAATTGTCATCATGGGATTCATGGGCGGACGAGAATTAGGAGAACCATCTTTAGAGGACACTTTTTACACCCCTCTAAACCCCCAATCTGCGGGAAGAGCTTTTCCTGACATGTACGGAGTCACAGTGCATGCAAATGCGGTATCTATGATTTTAAATCGTGATTATATCAACGTTCTGCCAGAATGGGTAGATCTTTTAATTGCATTTATACTCCTCTATTTCAACGTAGCAATATTTATATGGATAGGAGAAAAATTCAAGCTATACTATGATTTAGTGACTAAAATTTTAATCTTAGTCGAGGTGGCATTATTACTAGGCGGTGTTATTTTCATCTTGTTATATTTCCAAATCAGACTCAATCTGACCATCGCCATAATTGCCATCATATTCTCCGGAGATTTAACCGAGTTATATATTGGTTCACTAAGAGGCCTTACTATTAAAGGTCTCCGAAAATTAGGATTAAAGCTAAAAAAATATGGAGGGACAGCAAATTAGTGTCTGCGCAAATAAACCTTTTGCCCTGGTTTTAAAGGCTGGTTTCTCTTCAGTTTATTGAACAGTCGAATCTTAGTGATTTTCACTCCATACTGCTGTGAAATCTTCCAAATAGAGTCCCCGTTTTTCACGATATGATAGGCTACTGATCCTTTGCCTCTTTTAGGTTGTAAGTAAACTATCTGACCATCCGTAAAACGGTAATCCTTCTTGATGTTATTGTAGATAGTAATCTGCCAAGGGCCCATCTCCATTTTCTTAGCTAGAGATTCTGGGGTATCTCCTTTATTGGCAATCACGTATTTTATTTTATTTTTCGACAACTTCACCATCGGTTTGCCATAATAGTCAACATCCTCAAAATTCTTGTTTTTATCGTAGTTTTCATTCGGACCAGTTGGGCTAGATTTAATTTCAGGGTCTTTTATTTCTTTCTCCCCATCTGTTGGCTCATTCTTTGATTTTTTACCTAATGCTTCTTTATCGAAATTATATAATTGATTATCTTCAATAATTTTAATTAGCAGTTTTGGATACTTCGGATTAGTAGCATAACCGGCATCTTTTAGCGCATGTGCCCAGCCTTTATAATTAGTGATTTTAAGTTCAAAACATTTGGCGTATCTAGGTTTATGTAGAAAGTCAGCATGATCTGCGTACGAATCGTATACTGTATGATACACTCGAAAGCACTCTCCTTTTTTATCATCATCATGGTACGTTCTTTTTCCCTTCCATGAACTATGACATTTAATACCAAAGTGATTATTTGATTTTTTAGAAAGTTCACTGTTTCCGTTACCACTTTCCAAAAGCCCTTGAGCTAGCGTTATACTGGCGGGTACTTTATGCTTACGCATGTTTTGAATAGCGACACTTTTGTACTTATCAATGTATTGTTTGCGTGTTTGTTGGCCGATACTCAAAAGAGGTAATCCAATAAAAATAACAACAAATAAGATGAATGGTGATTTTTTCAATTTCATGTAATGGCAATTAACGTAATTTGCAAAGGTATATTTGACAAGGCAAGTAATTAATTATTATTACTGGAATACAAACATTGGGATGTTAATCACTAATCACTCCCATTACAATGGCAAGTGAGTTTCGTATTTTTCCATTAAGCCTATATTTCCTTGAACGCCACCCGTATGAATAGCCGTAATTACACTTCCTTTAGAAAAACAATTTTGTTCAATTAATTCGTACAAACCAAACATCATTTTTCCGTTGTAGATTCCATCTAAGGGAATGCGATGTTTATCATTAAAGTCATTAATAAAAGAGATCAATTCGGGTTTCATTTTACCAAAGCCACCAAAGTGATAATCTATATTTAGTTCAAACGGTTTTAATTCTTTACCAAATGCGCTTTGATACTGGGTTACCTCATCCTTAATAAATTCTCCATTCTTCATTACCGGAAACCCAATCACTTTTTGATTCTTGCCGGCAGCTAATCTAATGCCTGCCAAAGTCGACCCCGTTCCACAAGCAACCGTTATATGTGTAGTTTCTGTAGGGATGTCTTCTACAATTTCCATGCTTCCTTTGGTTCCTAGTTTGTTTCCGCCACCTAATGGCACAAAATAGAACTCTCCTAATTCCTCCGTTAATAAGGGCATGTGTTTTTCATCCAATTGCGCATATTCCGATTTATCAAAAAACCGAATATCCATTCCTAATTGAGCCGCTTGCTTTAAGGTTGGATTTTCGCGATACGCTTCATATCCACGAATCAAACCCACCGTTTTAAAACCAAACTCATTACCCGCAGCAGCAACGGCTGCTATATGATTAGAGTGAGACCCGCCCACGGTAACTATGGTTTCCTGTTTCAATGAAAAAGCATCCAGTATAGTGTATTTGAGCTTACGCCATTTATTACCCGAAATACCAGGATGCAATAAATCATCGCGTAGCACAAAAACACGTACCTGCTTTTCTTCAAAAAGAGCCTCCTGAATTTCTTGGTATTCCGATTTTTTATCTGGCCACTGCATGGTACAAATTAAACAGATTTATAGCCCCCCGCTCCTAAACAAACACTCAAAATTTTAGGCCATTATGGTAGCCCTTCACACCAACAGAATTCTTAATTTTGCAGCTTATTTTTTCGACAAATGAATATATCATATAACTGGCTTAAAGAGTACGCAAACGTTGACTTAGACGTGACTCGTATAGGAGAACTATTAACCGATAGCGGATTAGAAGTAGAAGGAATTAACGACTTTGTTTCTGTAGAAGGTGGCTTTGAAGGTTTAGTTGTAGGGGAAGTTTTGACTTGCGAAAAACATCCGAATGCCGATAAACTGAATGTAACCACTATAAACATAGGCACAGACGAACCATTAAACATTGTTTGTGGCGCTCCTAATGTTGCTGTTGGACAGAAAGTAATTATTGCGACTGTAGGTTGCACTCTTTACCCACTGGAAGGTGATTCATTTAAAATCAAAAAAGGAAAAATTAGAGGCGAAGCTTCTCACGGAATGATCTGCGCTGAAGATGAAATTGGTTTAGGCCAAGGTCATGACGGTATTATGGTATTGGATGCAGATTTAATTCCTGGAACTCCATTAGCAGAAGTTTTTGATGTGGAGCATGATAAAACAATCGAGATTGGCTTAACACCTAACCGTGCGGAAGCCGCATCGCATATTGGAACGGCCAGAGATTTAGTAGCCTTATCTGCAGTTACAGATGAGTTAAACGTTACCGAATTAAATTGGCCAAATGTGGATGCTTTTAAAGTAGCCAACACCAATTTAAGCATTGAAGTTTCTGTAGAAGATGCTCATGCATGTTTACGTTACACCGGTGTGTCTATGACAGGTGTAGAAGTAAAGGAATCTCCAGATTGGTTAAAAAACAGATTAAGAGCGATTGGATTAAGTCCGATTAATAATATAGTAGACATTTCAAACTTTGTATTGCATGAGGTAGGGCAACCGCTTCACATTTTTGATGCAGATAAAATTGAGGGTAACAAAGTGATTGTAAAAACACTTCCGGCAAAAACGAAGTTCACTACTTTAGATGAAACCGAACGTGAATTGAACGAGCGTGATTTAATGATTTGCAACGCTACCGAAGGAATGTGTATTGCAGGTGTATTTGGCGGAATTACTTCAGGGGTATCGAGTACCACAAAAGACATATTTATTGAATCGGCAAACTTCAATCCAGTATCTGTTCGTAAAACAGCAAAAAGACACGGATTAAACACCGATGCTTCTTTCCGTTTTGAAAGAGGCGTGGATCCAACCATCACTGAATTTGCATTAAAACGTGCCGCATTACTCATTCAAGAATTAGCGGGTGGAGTGGTTTCAAGTGAGGTTTCTGATTTTTATCCAAATCCAGTACAACCTTACCCGGTAGATTTTAGAATTTCTTACAACAATAAAATTATTGGTAAAGAAATTTCAAAAGAAGAAATTTTAGCCATTTTAGGAGGTTTAGATATTAAGGTAGCTGAAGATCAAGGTGATTTATTAAAATTAGAAGTTCCTTATTACAGAGTAGATGTGCTTCGTGAAATTGATGTGATTGAAGAAGTTTTACGTATTTACGGATATAACAACGTGGAATTACCTTCGCAATATCATGCATCCGTTATTTCACAAGACGGTGTGAATCACGAAATTTTATTGAATAAGGTTTCCGACCATTTGACCAGTCAAGGTTTTATGGAAGCGAAATCTAATTCGTTAACGGCATCTTCTTATTATAAAGATTCTGCTACTTGGCCAGTGGCTCAATCGGTACGAATGAAAAACCCTTTAAGTATTGATTTAGACGTATTACGTCAAACCATGCTTTTTGATGGATTAGAAGCGGTACGACATAACCAAAACCGTCAAACGTACGATTTGAAGTTTTACGAGTTTGGTCAGGTATATAAAGTAGCGAACGAAACCAGTGTGGAAGAAAGTAGAATGTCGATGACTTTAGTTGGTCGTAGATATTCAGAAAACTGGAACACCAATGATGAAAAAGTAGGCTTTCAAGATGTGAAAGGATATTTAGAATCTATTTTCAGTTTATTAAACTTAACTTCTGCTGACTACCAAATAACCGATGAGATTATTGAAGACTTCGCCTATGGAGTGACTTTCAAAATGGGCGATAAGTTTTTAGCCCATGGTGGTTTAGTTAACGAAACACATGCGAAGGCTTTCGGTATTAAAAACGAAGTATTCTTCTTAGAATTGAATTGGGGCTTATTAAAGAAAAAAGCGGGCAACAAAAAAATCAAGTATGTTCCTGTTCCTAAGTTTCCTCAAATGCGAAGAGACCTTTCTTTATTGGTTAACCAGAACGTTGGATTTGCTCAAATTAACGAAGTGGCACTAAAAGTAGATCGTAAATTATTACAGTCGGTTAACTTGTTTGATGTGTACGAAGGCAAGAATTTAACAGAAGGTAAAAAATCATATGCAGTGAGTTTTATATTCCAGCATACCGACAAAACTTTAACCGACAAACAAGTGGATAAAGTGATGCAAAAAATGATTACTGAATTGAATAAACAATTGGGCGCTGAATTGAGATAACTTCTAGCTTTAAAAATAGTAGCCCCAAAACTTATTTAGTTTTGGGGCTACTATTTTGTTTTTGATTACTTTAAAATTATTTTTCCAGTATACTCGTCAATTACATAAGTGTAATTCCCTCTAACCAACGAACTCACCTCTATAGTTTGAATATTAGAATTCAATAAGGTCTTCAGAACTACTTTACCCGATAGATCGTATAATGTAAACGATTCATCCTTCGCATTGGCCATCCTCTCAATTTGAATATAGTTAGATGCAGGGTTAGGATAAATTTTGAAAATGGTAAAATGCTCTCCTCCTACCAAAGATTGGTCTGATGATAAATATTCACGAACGTGTAATCTAAATTCATTATCTGAAGTAGGTTCTTCGGTCAAAAAATGAACTCCTATATACATTGGAATTCTTTGTTCTTTTGCGAAATCAACATCTGTTAGGGTTGCGCCACCGTTATTAACAATAACCTCTTGTGGACCTAATACCGTAAAGTTTTCATTTCCATTTAAATAATGGTTCCATAAAAGGGGAATCGGATTTTCTTGTAAAACAAAGGTTGGTAGTGTTAGCCCCCTACTCGTTTTACATTATATCCATCGGCTTTCAATAAAGCCATTACTTTATCGCGCATTTCGCCTTGAATAATAATTTCACCGTCTTTGGCAGAACCGCCTACGCCACATTTAGATTTAAGCATTTTACCTAAGTCTTTCAAGTCGTCAGCAGAACCAACAAACCCTTCAACCAAGGTTACCGATTTTCCTTTACGTTGTTTACGATCAATCAAAACCTTAAGGTTTTGTTCGCTTGGTGCTAATGTTTCTTCGTCCTCATCCTCATCAAACGCGTAGCCAAAATTTTGATTGGTAGAATATACCACATCTACTCTCTTATTCTTCTTTGCCATGAGGCAAAGGTAGTTGGAAGACGGAATACGGAAGTCGGGAGCACGAAGAAATTTCAAAAAAGTGAGCTTCAGACTTCCGCCTTCCGACTTCTCACTTAATTTTGCAAGCAAAATTACACCATGAACTATTTAGGCATCATTCCAGC
>JBLFZF010000081.1:0-12202 GCA_047610145.1 Salibacteraceae bacterium
AAATTCAACCTTCCAGAAGCAGAAAGCGAATACAATATTATTGGAAAATACAGCAATGCTGAATATCCAGGAAATCCAAATGGTTCTGATTATAACGCTGCTGGTATTGCTAGTGCTGATGGTCGCCATTTAGCCATGATGCCTCACTTTGAGCGTTCCGTGTTCCCTTGGAACTGGGGGTATTATCCAGATGAAAACAAAAATGATGTTGTTTCTCCTTGGATCCATGCATTTATGAATGCACGTAAATGGGTGGAAGAAAACAGTTAGATATTTAAAAGTGATACGATGACTTGGAGTCATCGTATCACTAACTAAAAGCTTATTCACCGCTTGACTCCAAGTCACCCGGTGAATTTTCAACTAGAATTTAACCTTGCTACAAATAGCACCTAATCCTCTTGGCTGAATATTTGATATGAAATGAGTATTTTTATAATCTCAACCATAACTAAATGAAAATACTCATACCTCTTTTTATTAGCTTAATAATTAACTTCCAATCTCTCGGGCAATACACGTTAATTCCAGATTCCAATTTTGAACAAGCGTTAATTGATTTAGGGTATGATTCGGGTCCCAAAAACGGATGGGTATTAACAGCTTCAATTGCCCAAGTATATTACTTAGGTATTCCCTCCAAGAATATAAAGAGCTTAAACGGAATTGAAGATTTTGTAAATTTAGAAAGGTTAGATTGCTGGAATAATGAACTTACCGCTCTAAACACCTCAAATAATTTACTTCTTACACATTTAGCATGTCAGAATAATAACCTCGAAGTAATAGATGTTTCGCAAAATCATAAGCTAACTTGGTTGTTTTGCGGGAATAATAATCTCCGGTATTTAAACGTTTCCAAAAACATTCAATTAACACATTTAGATTGTTATGATAACAAACTTACGGTCTTTGATATTTCTAAAAATTTGAAATTAGAATGGGTAATGTGCGCTTTAAATCAACTTACAAAAATTGATGTCTCCAAACATATTCATTTGAGATCTTTGCAATGTGGGCAGAATTCAATCTCAGGGGTAGATGTATCTAAAAATATAGAGTTAGAATATTTATCCTGCGACAATAACTTACTGACCGAAATAGACGTGTCATTAAACCCTAAGCTTTTGAGGCTACTTTGCGGGAATAATAATATTAAGAATTTAAATTTTGAGAATAATCTCAACTTGACTAGCCTTTCCTTTTATGATACTCCAATCTACGAGATCGATATTTCTAATAAAATTTTATTAAAATATGTTGAGTTTTCTAACACTCCTTTAGCTTGTTTAAATTTTGGAGTAAGTGAGTCGGTTTCAGAAGAGATTACATTAACGGCATCAAATGTCCCTAATTTATCGTGTATTGACATCGGTAACTTAAACAAAAGTCAATTCAAATGGTTGTACCTAGATGATGGAATTACCTTACAAAAAGACTGCATATTTAGTTGTGAACCTATTAATGATACTAGTGAAGTCAAAAAAATCAATATCTCAGTTTACCCAAACCCCACAAATGGCAATTTTACAGTCAGTTTTAATGGTGAAGTGGTAGAGCATGTGGAGGGGGTATTAATAAATGCTATCGGACAAAAAATAAAATATTACGAATTTAATTTAGTATCAGAATTCGCTATTGAAATCAACCAAAGCTCAGGGGTATATTTCTTACAATTAATAACGGGTTCATCTCAGCCTATTATTTACAAAATTTTAAAACAGTAGTTTCTCCTTGGATTCATGTATTTATGAACGTGAAGAATTGGGTACTTGAGTAAGCTCGTGAAACGAAATAGCAAACGCTATAACTGCATTTATTTAAAATTAAAAAAGCCCCTTGGTTGGTGACCAAGGGGCTTTTTTACGCATGTATTTCAACGAATTGAAATACAGGAGTGTAATCGTTATATAGGTTCTGAAATCAGTGTCACGTAATCCATGTTAAAGGCAATGTGTTCTTTGATTTTTTTTGCTCTTGGGTTTGGATCTTCATAGCTCCATGCAAAATAGTTTGCGGTTAATGTTTCTGGCATCCAGTAAGAAGCAGTTCCCTTTATTGGACAAATGCTTGATCTATCTTCGGGCTTTAATATAACCAGTACATCCTCCTTTGGAATGTAAAACACAGGGTCATACACTCCTTTTCCAACTTCCTTAACAATGATGGCATGGCGAGTTTTTGCTAAAACTTGCTCACCCATTTTAATAGTTAGTTCTCTAGGGTACGAATCGTAAACGGCATAATGTCTTTTTGGGGAGTCTTCCATCGTATTTTTTTTTACAAAGAAACAATGTTTAGTTTCAATCGAGTGTCTTTATATGTACATATAACATGAACAAAATGAGAAATTAATAGTCATAAAAAAAGCGGTCATTGTTATCCATGACCGCTTTCTAAAAAAATATAAATCTACTTATTCAATAATAAGTTTCTCAACGTTCTGACCATTCTCAGTTTCTACATTAATAATATAAACTCCTTTTGGCAAGTCATTTACATTAATTGTTAGTGTAGGCACACTAGAAGTTCTAGTGAAGATCAACTTTCCAGTCATATCATATACTGAAACTGCGTTAACATTTCCACCTTTACTTGTAATAGTAACCAATTCGCTAGCTGGGTTTGGAGCAATGCTAAACACATCGTTTACACGAACTTCGTTTACCGCTAAAGCTTCCCATCCACCAATTTGAAGAACCTTCATGATACGTGGAGCTATGTAATTGTGAACCGTGTCAATGTAAACTAATGCAGAGTTCTTATTATGTCCTTCTGGATTTCCAAATAAACTGTTAGAATCAATTTGAGCGGCATTAATAGTTTGACCAACAGAAGCGTAATATGCTTCTAATGCAAGTAAGTCTGGTAATGACCACCACTCCCAAGGAGCACCAATGTTTTGAGATAAACTAGCTCCTAATGGCAATAACATTGGAAAAGCTCCATCTATATTAGCATCTAAAGTAACAGTTGGTCTGTTTGCATAAATATAATCAAATGTCTCACCATATCTAGAACGAGCAGCAGCAGTATACGCATCTTGCGTATATAAATCTAAAAATGCATCGTTGTTACCTAAAGAGTTTACTTTACTCATAAAAGTACCTGGGCCGTTAACGTCAACTACTGGATATCCAAGTCCAGGAACAATTACAGTTCCGGTATCAAATGGAGCGTAAGGATCACGAATGGAGTGAACAGATACGATGGCTGGTTCACCTGCTTCTATCCAAGAGATGTCAGCTAATGCACCTCCGGCATTTACAGTCATCATTACATCACTTGTAATACCTACAGAAGAGAAAGTATCTTGGTAAAGGTTTGCTAAACCGCCATAACCGTCTAAACCACCTACAAGACCTTGGTTGATATAAGAAGCCCCGTTTACATCTAAAAATTTGTCTAACTCTAATTCAGCAGTTCGCGTCATTGAACCATAAGCTAAAGAAACGTAACCGCCAGAACCTTGTCCGAAGATCATCGTTTTGTTAGGGTCAATGGCAAATGGGTTCCCTCCTAAAGTAGTTTTCTTAGCTACTCTCACCGCTTGTTTCATATCGTGAATAGATCTGTAAACCGCGTTTAATAAAGTACCGGTACGTACATCCAAATCTTGAGAAATTGGATTCCATCCTAATCTGTAATTCACAGCAATGGCAACATAACCACGTTTAGCAAACTGACGACAAATCTCTGCTGCTGCAGAATCATTCTTGTCACCTGTGGGTTGACCATTTATTCCTTTCGGTAAAAAGTTACCGGTGTGAGCGTAAAATACGACAGGACGCATAGCCATCGTATCCACTGATCCTGGAATAGGCATATATACATCCATGGTTTGAACAGATATTTTTACTGATGTAGAATCTAAAGCTGGATTTGCTCCGTTCGGGTAAAAATATTTTTGCGGGTATTGACCTGTTGTTGCTGCAATTGTTTGAAGGTCAGTTAAATCTGCACCTACAGCTGCTTGGTTTGTGAAATCAGATAATAACCAATTTACGTTCACACTATATGGTTGGTCTTTCATCACCATAATCTCGGCATCCGAAAATACCTCATCCATAAAGCGCTCTTGGCTAATGGTTGTTGTTGATAAGCCAAGTGAAATGGCTAGTCCTAATAGTAGTTTTTTTCTCATTTCTTTAATTTTTATTTGTACAATATATTAATTTTTTGGCTTCCAATCGTAAATGATTGATGCATAAGCCATTCTACCTACTCTTGGTCCGCCATATACCTGGGAAACCATATTATTCATTAGATTAGATGCTCCAAATTTAAATGTAGTGTTTATTTTTTTAACTACATAATTTACTTGAGCGTCCAAAAGGGCGTACGATGGAATACTACCACTAAACTGCGGAGAACCTTCAAACACAAACCCTTCAATCCATTTTAAATTCACACCAAATCCAAGTCCTGTTTTCTTTGTAAAAGGAATCGTTAAATCGCGTGCAGTAATACCTAAATTAAACTTGTTTCTTGGGGTATTATAAGCCGGAATTAATGGGTCATCACTTCCTTGCTTGTTTAGCGCGTTGTAAGAGTAATTTCCATTTAGGGTATAGTTTTTTGCAAAGTAATAATTAAGTCCAACAGAATAACCCAAAGTGGTTACGCCACTTGTCGCATTGGTAGCAAGTCTATAGGCTTGTAAGTAAGAAGGCCTTCTATCTATAGAGTTAATATCTAAATCAAGACCGATATTGTAACCAATAAAATCGGTATACCAACTGTGGTAGGCTTCCATATCTACATATATTTTTTTCCCCCAGTTACCCCGGTATCCTAATTCAATGGTTTTTACTTTTTCAGGAACTACTGGAGCTACATTAAAGTATTCTAAAGTATCCACTGTTAAATTACGTCTGTAATTGTTAAAGGATTCAATAGTGACTAAAGAATCAAACCCATCTAGGTTTCCTAATAAAATGGCTCTTCCTACATCTAAGTATAAATATTGATCGGCTAGTGTTGGGTTTCGAATAGCAGACGATAATGTAGCTCTAAATGTGTGTTTAGATGGAGTAGTATATACTAAAGATAATGCCGGAGAAAGCAAGACATTAAAGTTCTCATTTTTATCCATTCGTAAGGTGAAATTCATTTTTAAAGCATCATCTTCTAGCATCTTATATTCTACCCCTGCAAATACACCAAACTGATAATTTGTAATCGGGTTAAAGGTAGAATCAACTTTAACACCATTTTCATACACATAAGATATAGTATCTCTAAAAATAGTTCCCTCAGAATAAGGACGATACATTCTAGCATCGGCACCTACAACAATATCACCCCAAGTAGGTTCAAACTTATATTGACCTTGAACATGATATAAAGCAGACTTATCTACAAACTGAGCACCACCATCAATGTTCCGAGTATTAATAACGTCATTTAATGCTTGGTTGAATCTCGCTGTTCCGGGTTCATATCTAGGTAATTGACCTGCGGCAACTTCTTTATCTGTAATCTCACGGTTTTCAGAGTGCCATTTTACCAACGAGTCTTGATGTAAAGCTAAAAATGAATCTTGTTGAACCGCCCATTCATCAAGTGGAAACGTAGACTGAGGATATCCTGGTAAACCTCTCACTTGTCCAGAATACAATTGTCTCCAATTAGCAGAGTAGTTGGTGTTCCAATCGTTACCTTCAATGGCTCTATCTTGCAGTTTTAAACCGGCTGTATAAATGTCGTATGATTTCCCAGCGTTTTCATTAGTGGCGTAGGCTCTAACAAACCATTTATCTTTTTTCGCAATTTCAATTTTATTTTGAACGAATTGAATCCCATCTAGTTTAAAACGGTTATCTCCTTGATAAATAGTAGTTCCCGTTCCATAATTAAATCCGTAACTCAACATAACATCTTTATTAATCTTGTAGTACAAGCCTACATTAGCTTTGGTGTTATTGGTATTGTAATCGGTAATATCTTCTTCCTTATAACCGGTTCTATAGAATTGGTTTAAACCAGGGTATATTTTCTTTTCCTGTAAGCCCGTATAATCATTATTCACTTCTACATTTTCATCACCATACGTATTTACACCATCCCAACCTCCTGGGTTTCCATTTTTATCAGGAGAATCTTCCGTGGCATCATAGTTATCGGCTTCCCAATCATACGCTTGAAAATAAAAGAAGTTTAATTTGTATCCGAACTTTTCTTCTCCCTTTTTATTCTTGATAGATTGGGCCCAACGAATCGCAACTTCAGTTAGGTTTCGTTCTCCAACTTTTATAGATGCGCTCAGTCCCGGAAAATAGAACGGGTCTTTTGTTTCAAAAGCAACCACACCATTAAAAGCTCCCGGCCCGTAATACGCAGAACTCGCACCTGCCACTATATTAACGCGTTTTACATCTAATTCAGAAGAACCTAAGAAATTACCTAAAGAGAAATTTAAACCGGGAGACTGATTATCAACTCCATCAATTACCTGTAAGGATCTTACGGGTGAAGTACTGTTGAAACCACGCGTGTTAATTACTTTGAAACCAATAGAAGCAGAAGTCATATCTACTCCTTTCATGTTTCCTAAACTTTGATAAAAATCACCAGAAGCAGACTCTTTAATGGCGGTTATATCCATACTTTCTACCGTAAGAGCCGATTCTTTTTGTTTATCGGAGATACGAGAATCGACTACTTCAAGCGCTTGTAAAACAACATCGCTGGTTTTCATCTTCACTTTTATTTTTTGCGTCTCATTTTCAACAATTAGTTCCTGTGAACTATAGCCCATAGAATTAATAGTTAAAGTAATCGGAAAAGGACTCGCTGTGACTAGGGTGAAGTTTCCATCAATATCAGTGGTAATTCCCTCAGTAGTACCTTTAATAACAACGGATGCACCAATAACAGTTTCACCAGACTCGTTATCTATAACTTTACCTTTAATGGTATTGTTTTGACTATAAGAAGTCTGTGAAAACCCTAAAAACGGTACTAATAAAAGTAAAGTTAATTTTATAAAAGTGTAAAAGTTAGCCATTTATTTGATTAGATGTACTGTTATATTAAGACGCAAAATACTCAAATTTTCAAAACTAGGTTAGGCAATGTTTTAAATTTTGCAGGCAAATGCGTGTAATACGCTCTGTTTTGTGAACTTGATTTAATTAAAACATGGTAAATACTATTTTTTAAGAAAATGTAGGTTTAATTTTTTACGTAAAGGGCATTTCTGTGGTTTAATTAGTATCGATATATGTGATTACGAAATTAAAGAAAGAGACTATTTTTTAAAGAGCGGATGATTACATATGAATTAGTATAATTTGGTGGTCGTAAAATCATTCATATGAGAAATCAAGTACTAATTTTGGATTTCTTAATATCATCGTGTACCGATGGGAATAAATAAGAAAATACCGTTATGAGCACATACCCAATTGCAAAGAAAGTAAATAAAGAATTGTCTATTCACGGTGATACACGAGTAGATCCTTATTATTGGATGAATAACCGAGAAGATAAGGAAGTTATAGACTACTTAAACGCTGAAAATGATTTTACCTCATCTGTTTTAAAGCATACCGAAAAGTTTCAGGAAGATCTATTCCATGAAATGAAGAATAGAATTAAGGAGGATGACCAATCAGTTCCTTATAAATCTAATGGATACTTTTACTATTCACGTTTCGAAAAAGGAATGGAATATTCTGTGAGTTGTAGAAAGAAAGATTCTTTGGAGTCGGAAGAACTCGTTATTGTTGATCAAAACGAGCGAGCTAAAGGGCATGATTATTACGCTTTGGGTGGTTTAGCTATTAGCGATAACAATAAAATTGTTGCTTTAGGTGAAGATACGGTGAGTCGTAGAATTTATACCATCCAATTCAAAAACTTGGAAACGGGTGAGATGTTATCCGATAAATTGGAAAACACAACCGGAGGTGTGACTTGGGCGGCCGATAATAAAACGGTTTTCTATGCTCAAAAAGACGATACTTTACGTTCGTATAAAATTTTCAGACACGTTTTAGGGACGGAACAAAGTGAAGATGCATTAGTGTTTCATGAAGAAGACGTAACGTTTAATACATACGTATACCGTTCTAAGTCTAAGAAATACATTTTGGTAGGTTCAAGCAGTTCGCTTTCTTCAGAGGTAAGATATGTGGATGCGTCAAATCCAACTGGTGAGTTTACCATGTTTCTAGAGAGAGAAGATGATCATGAATATGGGGTAGCTCATTATGGTGATTCTTGGTTTGTTTCTACCAATTGGGAGGCGAAGAACTATAGATTAATGAAAACTTCGGAAGGGGCAACCGCTAAGGAAAACTGGACCGATGTAATTGCGCATCGTGAGGATGTTTTATTAGAAGACTTGGAGATTTTTAATGATTACTTAGTATTAGGAGAGCGTCAAAATGGATTGACTAATTTGAGAATTATTCCTTGGGATGGTTCAGAAGAACATTATATCAAGTTTAATGACCCTGCCTATATGGTGTACTCTTCGGTAAATCGTGATTATGATACTAAGGTACTGCGTTATGGTTATACTTCAATGACCACGCCTTCAAGTTTGTATGATTACAATATGGATACCCGTGATCAGGTTTTATTAAAGCAACAAGAAGTTATTGGTGGCTATGATGTCACTAAATACGAGTCTAAACGTTTTATGGCTAAGGCTAGAGATGGTAAAAAAGTACCGATTTCTTTGGTATACCGTAAGGATTTGAAAAAACCAGAGGGTAACCCAATGTTATTGTATGCCTATGGATCTTACGGACATTCTATTGACCCAGGCTTCAGTTCTACCCGATTAACTTTATTGGATAGAGGATTTGTATTTGCTATTGCACATATTAGAGGGAGTCAAACTTTAGGGAGAGAGTGGTACGATGATGGTAAAATGATGAATAAGAAAAATACATTCTTCGATTTTATTGATTGTGCTGAGTTTTTAATAGAAGAGAAATATACAACCCCAAAACATTTATATGCTATGGGTGGAAGTGCTGGAGGTTTATTAATGGGAGCTATTATCAATTACCGTCCTGAGCTATGGAATGGTGTGGTTGCTGCGGTCCCATTTGTAGATGTGGTAACTACAATGTTAGACGAGACCATTCCGTTAACTACCGGTGAATTTGATGAGTGGGGAAACCCTAAAGAGGAAGAAGCTTATCATTATATTAAATCGTATTCTCCGTATGATAACGTAGAACCAAAAGCGTATCCAAATATGTTGGTAACAACAGGATTACATGATTCACAGGTGCAGTATTGGGAGCCAGCTAAATGGGTAGCTAAATTGCGAGATGTAAAAACGGATAATAATACCTTGCTAATGAAAACGAATATGGAGGCTGGTCACGGTGGTGCATCGGGGCGTTTTGAAGGGTTAAAAGAAACGGCTTTAGAGTATGCTTTTATTTTTGATTTAGAAGGGATAATTATGTAATGAATTGAAAGTAAGTAGGGTTATATTTTTTTTAGTGATCGTTTGTTAATATATTTACAAGCGTATTAACTAAAATACTAACCTATGTTTTTTATCAAAACAACCTTAAAGGCATCCCTTTTTTTTGGTATTGTCATTTTTTCGAGTGATTTATTCGCTCAATTATATTCTAGTAGTATTCAAAATATTACTGGGAACAAAGTTGGTATTGGAATTAATAACCCTGAAGCAACCTTACACCTTAAAGATTTTTCTGGGGCATTAATTGGTGGGGGGACCTCTAATATTCCCTTATTGCGGTTTCAAAGCACTGACCCAAACATGCTTCCAATTTCAACCAACTACTTCGATTTACGTATGGATAATTCTTCGGGGTTAACTTTTTGGAGTCATTCTAATACTAATCCTTCATCCGAAGTGTTGAAACTCACAGGTTCTTCAGTAAAGGTATATTCTACTTTAAAGGTAGGTGATTATTGTAATTATGGACCTGCATTAGCTCCTAATAACACTCAAGGCTATTCAATTTCTTTAGGCTTAAAACAATTGGGTACATCCGGAGCCTGGCAAGGATCTGGAACAGCCTTATTTGCTACTAGCACTGGTGAATTGCAATTTATGACGAATGGAAGTGGTATTGTAAATGGTACAGGTAACATGACTAATAATACTAGAATGATGGTACATCATTCGGGTATTTCCATAAATACAACATCCCTACCAACAGGGTATTCTTTATCTGTTGATGGAAGTGCAATTTTTACTAAAGTGGTGATTAGAGAAACAAATAACTGGCCCGATTTTGTTTTTGAAAAAGACTTTAACCTTAGATCACTAAAGGAAGTAGAAAGTTTTATTGCTAAAAACGGGCATTTACCAGAAGTGCCATCGGCTCAGGAAGTGGAAAAAGAGGGGGTAGATGTCAATGAAATGAATAAGATCTTGCTCCAAAAGATTGAAGAAATGACCTTGTATTTAATTCAATTAGAGGCTCGAATGGCTCAAATGGAAGCAAATCAATAATCTGTGGGCCATGAAAAAGCAATTATTGTACATAGTTTTATTCCTTATCCAAGGAATAGGGTTTACACAAGAAGAGGAAGATCAATTTAGTTCTAGTGTAATTAAAAATGAGCATTACTATATTGATCCAATATCCTATTTGAAAAATATTGATGAATCGCTTATTGAAACTGGGGTTCTAATTGATAGAGAACAGTTTAATGATATTATTCTGGAAGTGGATGGTGTAGAAAATGTAACCACTATTGATTTTAAAGATTGGTTGGGTATTTTTAGAGGGTTGCGATATGGCAATTTTGATACTAATGATGTCTCGCCTATAGATTCATTTGAATATGTAGCTGATTTACAGTATCGTCATAATCGTACTTATGCTATTGGTATAATGGATTATGAGTTTAATAGAATTAAACAATCTGCATTAGAAAATGGCGAATTGGTAGCCACCGATGAAGGACTGATTGTAAATGAAGCCTCCTCCGAATCTTTTTCAGAACATAGAGCCGTAATATCGTGCGCTATGACTCATCACGTATTTGGTGATGAAGTACGATTTTATGTTGGAGACTTTTATTATTATTCGAATATTAATTCAGAGGTAAAACAATTGTTAGGTGTAGAAATTGATTTTGATAACGGAGAAGGATTCCAAACTATTGAGATGAATAATGAGAGAGTTGTTCAATATGGAGCTGAAAGTGGTTTTGTGCATTTGGTTACTCGACTCACGTATCAGTTCTCTGGTTCTGAAGAGACTGAGCAGGTATATGCTCATTCTACTTTTTTTAGAACTGGGTCAAATACCGTACCGATGCCAGATGATTTACCTAACCAAAACATGGCTACTAAAACAAGTTCAACTGATCTAAAAACAGGCTATTATCCAGAACCGATAAAAAGAACGGTTAAGAAAGTGGAAATTGGAAAGGGAGGATCGGTTAAGCTTATCTGGACGACAATTTTAGATTATTCAAATACAAAAATTGAATACAATATTTTATATTCACCTCAAAACGTAGATAAATCAAAATTAAGAAGACCCGTAATAATTTGTGATGGTTTTGATCCAGGGAATCAACGAGATTATTTTTCTACAAATAAACCCTACGATGAGGATCGGTTATATCGTGATACAGATTACCGTGGATTGTACCAATTAATAAATGGAGATCCTTCTCCATGGTATTCAGGACAGCCTAGCGCAAACTTAATTACAAAATTACGTAATGATGGCTACGATATTGTGGTGGTGAATTTTTTGAATGGTGCAGGTGATATTATTGAAAATGCAGGTACTGATGGTTTACGTGGATTCTTAAATGATGTAATTAATGGTTCTACATACCGAGATAATAAAACCGAAGAAGCCGTATTAATTGGGCCCAGTATGGGAGGAATTATTACAAGGTTGGCTTTAATAAGTATGCAAGAAGCTGATCCTGTCGAGGATCCTTATGTGAAAATGTGGATTTCTTTTGACTCTCCCCAAAAAGGGGCTAGTATTCCTGTTGGTGTGCAACAAACCATTAAATTCTTTACCAATGTAACCAATGATGATAGTCCTTTAGATGCGCTTAAAACAACCGCTGCCAAACAAATGTTGTTAAGGCATTTTGATTCAGAACCACACTCTTGGAAATTTGATCAATTGTATGATGATTTTTTACAGGATAAATACCCTATCTATTCTAAAAACTATTCGATTACCAATGGCGGAACCAGTAAATTACATTCTTACGATGG